>NZ_DBNGPQ010000010.1:0-104144 GCF_057122925.1 Umezawaea sp.
ACCCGGTGTTCACAGGCCGAAGGCGAGCAGGACGTGGCCGCGGTCGGGGTTCGGGTAGGCGGGGGCGTAGCCCGAGTGCACGTAGACCATCCCGTGGGAGATGACCGCTCCCCCGCCGCCGCCCGAGATGGCGCCGCCGCGGCCCGGCAGGCCGTTGACGCCGGTGACGTCGCGGACGGTGTCGTAGGTCCAGAGCACCCGGCCGGTCTTGGCGGAGTAGGCGCGCAGCTTGCCGTCGTTGCCGCCCTCGTAGACGACGCCGGGGCTGCTGCTGACCGCGGGGCCGTGGCCGAGGGTGCAGATGTCGGGGTGGGCGGCGGCGCCGCCGGTGGTGCAGCCGTCCGCGGGGTTGGGGGTCTGCCAGAGGACGGTGCCGGTGGCGGGGTCCACGGCGAAGACCTTGCCCGGGTCGGCGAAGTACGTGGCGATGTAGAGCCGCTCGCCGTCGTAGCTCGAACCCCACTGGATGCCGGAGACGCCGCCGCTGGGCAGCGGGACGCCGAGCTGCCTGCGCCAGACGACCTCACCGGTGCGGGCGTCGAACACGTGGTAGACGCCGAGCTTCTGGCCGACGCCGACCAGGGTGCGGCCGCCGACGGTGAAGATGTTGGGCGTGGCGCCGATGTCGTAGTCCAGCGCCGAACCGTCCTTGAGGCCGGGGCAGTAGCCCTCCGGGTCGGGGTCGTTGCACAGCGAGCGCCACGTGTCGGCCTTCGTGACCTGGTTGCGCCACTTGACCGCGCCGCTGCGCGGGTCGAGGGCGAGCAGCGTGTCGAAGTCGCCCGCGCTGCCGGTGTAGTTCTGGCCGGTGCCGACGTAGAGCGTGCGGGTCCTCGGGTCGATCACCGGTGAACTCCACACCCCGGCGCCCGACGGCTCGTACCTGGTCGCGCCGCTGGGCCACGTGCCGACCGCCTTCGGCTCCGGCACCGTGTGGTGCCGCCACGCCAGCGCGCCGGTGTCGGCGTCCAGGGCGTCGATGTGGCCGCGGAAGGTGCAGCACGGGTAGTCGCGGCCCGCGGTGTTCTCGCCGCTGGACGTCCCGACGTACACGCGGCCCTCGAACACGATCGGCGAGCTGGTCACCGTGGCCGCCGGGTGCGCGTCGACCTGCTTGGCCCACACCAGGTGGCCGTCGCGCTGGTCGAGCGCGTAGACGTACCCGCGGATGTCGCCGAAGTACACCCTGCCGTTGGCGACCGCCGGCCCGTCCCACGGGACGGCGGGGCCCGGGCCGGGCTCGACGCCGCTCAGGTCGAACGTCCACCGCTCGGCGCCGGTGCGGGCGTCGCGGGCGTAGAACCTGCCGTCCGGGCCGCCGAAGTAGGCGACGCCGTCGACGATCGCGGGCTGGCTGCGGACCGGTGCCTCGGTGTGCGGGTACGCGAAGGCCCACTTGAGCTCCAGGCCGCCGACGGTGCGCGGGGTGATCCGCCGCTCGGCGGCGTTGTGCCTGCTCCCCGACAGGTCCTTCTGCCAGGTCGCCCAGTCGCCGCGCCCACCTCCGGCGGTGGTCGTGGCCGGGTCCGCTGTCGCGACGGCCGCGCCCAGCAGCGCGAGGACCGCGGCGGTCGCGAGTGTTGGTCGAATGCCCTTCACAGGAGTCCCCCCTCGTCGTTCGGGCACCCCCACGATGGCAGCGTCCGAACCGCGGGTGGATCCGCTGAAGGTCTCAGCCCGATCGGGAGAAGGTTGACGGCGGCATCAACCGTTCGGTTGACCCGGCCCACCCGGAAGTGGACCGCGCCCGATCGGGAGGATGGAGGCATGACGAGCACGCACCTCACGGGCGCCATCGAACTGCCCGACGGAACACGGGTGAGGGGCCGGGGCCTGCGCGACCCCGCGCCCACCGGACCGGAGCCCGAGCACGGCCTCTACCTGGGCGGGACGCGGCTGCGGAAGCGTCACGACCACACCATCACCTGGCCGCACGAGTGGGTCCGCTGGCCGGACTTCCTGCTGCCGCGCGACAGCGCCGAGGCCGTCGCCCGCATCCGCGAGCTGCACGGGTACGCCCGCGCGGGCCACCGCGTCGAGGTCGCGTGCCACGGCGGCAAGGGCCGCACGGGCACCGTCGTCGCCTGCCTCGCCGTGCTCGCGGGCGTCCCGCGCGAGGAGGCCCTCGCCTGGACCCGCACCCACTACGACCGCCACGCCGCCGAGACCCCGTGGCAGCGCCGCTGGGTGCTCAGGTTCCCGACGGCCTGACCCCGTCGCGCACGCCGGGCCGCGGGGCGATGGACCTCGCGAGCAGGGCGAGGGCGCTCTCCGACGCCGATCCCGGCTCGGGGACGGCCACCACGACGTGGACGCCCCCGCTCCGCGGGCTCCGCAACGTCTGCTGGGTCAGCGTCATCGACCCGACCAGCGGGTGGTGCACGCGGTGGTCGACGGCGTCGCACACGCGCACCCGGTGGTCGGCCCACATGCCCGCGAACTCCGGGCTGCGCACGCACAGGTCGCCGATCAGGCCTGCCAGCAGCGGGTCGTCCGGGTGCAGGCCGACGACCACCCGCAGGTTGCCCACCACGGCCTTCGCCTTCGCGGACCAGTCGGGGTACAGCTCGCGGACGTGGGCGTCGAGGAACACCAGCCTCGCCATGTTCGGCCGCGACGCGGGGTCGTCGGGTGCGGCGGGGTCCAGGTGGCCCGCGAACACCGCGTGCCCCATCCGGTTCCACGCCAGCACGTCGGTCCGCCGTCCCAGCACGATCACGGGCACGTCGCCCACGGCCGCGAGCAGCGCGCGGGTCACCGCGGGCACCTCCTCCGGCGGCGGCCTGCGCACCGGCCTGCGCCGCGCCGCCGGGCTCGCCAGCGCGTGCAGGTGGCCGCGCTCGGAGTCGTCGAGCCGCAGCGCCCCGGCGATGGCGTCGAGCACCTCCGGTGAGGCGTTGTGCGACTGCCCCTGCTCCAGCCGCGCGTAGTAGGGCGCGCTGACGCCCGCGAGCAGCGCCAGCTCCTCGCGCCGCAGTCCGGGGACGCGGCGGCGGTCGCCGTAGGTGGGCAGGCCGACGTCCTCGGGACGCACCCGCGCCCGCCGCGCCTGGAGGAAGTCGCCGAGCCGTCCCTGTCCGTCCATGGTGTCGAGTATCGACGGCCACACCCCGCGGAGCCTCACCCCGGCGGGGTGAGGCTCCGCGGGGTGTGGCACCGGTCGCGCGGCGGCCCGCAGGGTGGACCACGTCAACCCCGACGAGGCCAGGAGAGACCACGATGAGCACCGGACTGGACACCGTCGACGTGACCGGGTTCGCCTTCACCCGCCGGGCCTGGGTCGCGGCCCCGCCCGCCCAGGTCTACGACCTGGTCAGCGACGTGTCGTTGATCGAGCGCTGGAGCCCCAGCGCCGGCGCCGTCGCCTACGACCCCGGCGACGGGCCCCGCGTCGGGGCGTGGTTCAGCGGCCACAACCGGCGCGACGACCGGGAGTGGGCCACCCGCTCGCAGGTCGTGGCGGCGACACCGGGCGAGGAGTTCGCGTTCGTCGTGGGCGGTGAGGAGGACGGGATCGTGCGGTGGCGGTGGACGTTCCGGGAGGACGGCGGCGGCACGGTCGTCGCACAGTCGTGGCGGCTGCTGCGGCACGTCCCCGTGCTGGGCTCGACCCGTGCCGAGGTGGCCTCGCTGCGCGACCACATGGCCGACAGCGCCGAGTCGACGCTGGTGGCGCTGGCCCGGTGGATCTCCACGTCCGGAAAATGACGAGCGCGGGCGGGCCGGAGGCTCCTACGGTGGTGCCAACGCGTCGACGGAGACGAGTAGCCGGGGGACCACGCGGGTCCAGAGAGCCGCCGGCAGCTGGGAAGGCGGCCTCGCGCCCCACGGTGAAGACCCTCCCGAGCGCGGGGAGGAACGGCGGGGACACCCCCGCCCCATGCCCCGCCGGCCCGCCCCCGTCATCGGGCTCGTCGAGGCCGCCGCCCGTTCGCGGGTGGCGGCGAAGGCGCGGTGGTACCGCGAGTTCCCTTTCTCGCCCGCGCCCCCAAAGGATCGCGCACGTCCCCTGGAGTGTGATGATCTCCCGAACCACCGCCGCCGACCTGCCACGGCACGTCGGCGAGCACGTCAGGATCGCCGGGTGGGTCCACCGCCTGCGCGTCCTCAAGTCCGTGTCCTTCCTCGTCGTGCGCGACCGGACCGGCCTGGCCCAGGTCGTGCTGACCGGACCGGCCCCGGACTTCGGCGAGGAGACCGTCGTCGAGGTCCACGGCCTGGTCACCGCCAACGACAAGGCGCCGGGCGGGGCGGAGGTCACCGACCCCGCGATCACCGTGCTCGCCGGGTCGGCGCCCCCGCCGTTCGACCTCTACCGGCCCCACGTCACCGCCACCCTCCCGACGGTCTTGGACAACGCCGCCGTCGCCCTGCGCCACCCGCGGCTGCGCGCGCCGTTCGAGGTCGCCGCCGCGAGCGTGGCCGGGTTCCGCGGCGCGCTGCACGAGCGGGGGTTCACCGAGATCCACACCCCCAAGATCGTCGGGTCGGCCACCGAGTCCGGCGCGAGCGTGTTCGGCGTCGACTACTTCGGCGCGCCCGCGTTCCTCGCCCAGTCGCCGCAGCTGTTCAAGCAGGCCATGGTCGGGGTGTTCGAACGGGTCTACGAGGTCGGGCCGGTGTTCCGGGCCGAACCGCACGACACCACCCGGCACCTGGCGCAGTACACCAGCCTGGACGCCGAGCTCGGGTTCGTCGCCGACCACCACGACGTCATGGCCGTCCTGCGCGAGGCCGTGGCCGGGATGGTCGCCGCCGTCGCCGAACGCGCCCCGGCCGCGGTGGCGCTGCTGGGGGCGGAGCTGCCGGACGTGCCCGCGGAGGTCCCGGAGATCCACTTCACCGACGCCCAGGCCCTGCTGGCCCGGCACACCGACCAGGACCCGCGCGGCGAGCCGGACCTCGCTCCCGCGCACGAGCGGTGGCTCTCGGGGTGGGCGCGCGCCGAGCACGGTTCGGAGTTCCTGTTCGTCACCGGCTACCCGATGGTCAAGCGCCCCTTCTACACCCACCCCGACCCGGACCGCCCGGCGTCGTCCAACAGCTTCGACCTGCTCTTCCGCGGTCTGGAACTCGTGACGGGCGGTCAACGGCTGCACCGGCACGCCGACTACCTGGCCGCGCTGGAGCACCGGGGCGAGGACCCGGCCGCGCACGCGGACCACCTGGACGTCTTCGCCCACGGCATGCCGCCGCACGGCGGGTTCGCCATCGGCCTGGAACGGTGGACCGCCCGGCTGCTGGGCCTGGACAACGTCCGCCGCGCCGCGCTGTTCCCGCGCGACCGGCAGCGCCTGCACCCGTGACCGGTGGCGGTGGGCCCACCTAGTCCCGACCGGGCGGGCCCACCGCCACCGGTGGCCCGGCGATGTCGGCGAGCCGCAGCCTGGTCTCGTCGTCGCTGCCGGGCGCGGCGGTCATGACCACGATCTTGAGTTCGGAGTCGCCGTCGGTGAGCACGTCGCAGTCGACCTCCACCGGCCCCACCGAGGGGTGGTCGATCGTCTTGTGGTCCTCCCGGTGCGCCGCGACCGCGCCGGTCGCCCACAGCTCGGCGAACCGCTCGTTGCCCGCGGTCAGCGCGCGGATCAGCTCCGCCAGGCGCGCGTCACCGGGGAACCGGCCGCTCACGCGGCGCAGGTCGGACACCACGGCGGCGTCGGTGGCGTCGCCGTCCTGCTCGGCGACGGGCCACCGCGCGAGGTGAGGCGGACCGGGGGTCAGCGGGAACCGGTCGCGGGCGAAGTTGCGCAGCCGCGGCGGCGAGGACGCGGGGTCGCCCAGCAGCGCGGCCCACCCGCGGTTCCACCAGACCAGCTGCCAGTCCGCCGCGAACACGGCGACCGCGACGTCCCCGAGCCGGGTCAGCACGCGGTGCACGCCGGGCGGGATGTGGTCGGAGATCACGCCGTCGGCGGGCGGCACCAGGTTGGCCAGCCGGTAGAGGTGGTCGCGTTCGGCCGCGGTCAGTTGCAGTGCGCGCGCCAGTGACGCCACCACCTGCGCCGACGGGGACGTGGCGCGGCCCTGCTCCAGGCGCACGACGTAGTCGACCGACATCCCGGCGAGGTCGGCCAACTCCTCGCGGCGCAGCCCGGTCGCGCGCCGGGCCCGGCCCACCGGCAGCGCGGCGGCCGAGGGTGGCAGGCGGTCGCGCCACGTGCGGATCATCGCGCCCAACCCGGCTGTGCTCATGCCCCCATCCTCCGGCAGATCGCGGCGCTGGGGGTGGTACTGCCGTTCCCACCGTCGAAGCGTCCCTGGTCGGGTCCACGGGATCGGCCCAGGATCGACGGCATGACGATCACCTTCATCACCGGGGCGAACAAGGGGCTCGGCCGCGAGACCGCCCGCCGCCTCGTCGACCTCGGCCACACCGTGCTGGTCGGGGCCCGCGACACCGAGCAGGGCGAGCGGACGGCCGCGGCGCTGGGCGCGCGGTTCGTCCGCATCGACGTGACCGACGACGCCTCCGTCGCCGCGGCGGCGCGGGACGTCGCGGACCGCGAGGGCGTCGTCGACGTCCTGGTCAACAACGCGGGGATCCACGGCCCCTCCGGCGACGCCGCCGCGCTGACCGGTGCCGACGCGCTCGCCGTGTTCGACGTCAACGTCGCGGGCGTGGTGCGCACGACCACCGCGTTCCTGCCGCTGCTGCGCCGGTCGGCGGACCCGGTCGTGATCAACGTCAGCAGCGGGACGGGTTCGCTCGCCCACACCCACGACCCGGCGCGGCCGGAGTCGTCGGTGGTCGTCCCGCTCTACACCGCCTCCAAGGCGGCGCTCACGATGCTGACCACGCAGTACGCCAAGGCGCTGCCGGACGTCCGGGTCAACGCCGCCGACCCCGGCTACACGGCCACCGACCTCAACGGCCACAGCGGTCCGCAGACCGTCACCGAGGGCACGGACGCCGTCGTCGGCCTCGCGACCGAGCCGCCCGGCTCGGGGTCCGGGCGGTTCGTCGACCGGAGCGGTGAGATCGCCTGGTCCTGACCCCGTGAGCGGAGGCGCGGGGGAACTCCCGCGCCTCCCGAGGGGCTAGCGGTACTTCTTCAGCTCGCGCTTGGCGAGCGACATGCGGTGCACCTCGTCGGGACCGTCGGCCAGCCGCAGCGTGCGCGCCGCCGCCCAGAGGTTCGCCAGCGGGAAGTCCTGGCTCACGCCACCCGCGCCGTGGGCCTGGATCGCCTTGTCCAGCACCCACTCCGCCATCAGCGGCACCCCGATCTTGATCGCCTGGATCTCGGTGTGGGCGCCCTTGTTGCCGACGGTGTCCATCAGCCACGCCGTCTTGAGCACCAGCAGCCTCGCCTGCTCGATCCGCACGCGCGACTCGGCGATCCACTCCTGCACGACGCCCTGCGCGGCGATCGGCTTGCCGAAGGCGACGCGCTCGTTGGCGCGCTTGCACATCAGCTCCAGCGCCCGCTCGGCCATGCCGATCAGCCGCATGCAGTGGTGGATGCGGCCGGGACCCAGCCGGGCCTGGGCGATGGCGAAGCCCTGGCCCTCACCGGCGATGAGGTGGTCGACGGGCACGCGCACGTCGGTGAAGACGACCTCGGCGTGACCGCCGTGCGGGCCGTCGGTGTAGCCGAAGACCGTCATGCCGCGCTTGACCTCGACACCGGGGGTGTCGCGCGGGACCAGGATCATCGCCTGCTGCTGGTGGCGCTCGGCCTCCGGGTTGGTCTTGCCCATCACGATGAAGATCGCGCAGTTCGGGTTCATCGCGCCCGAGGACCACCACTTGGTCCCGTTGATCACGTATTCGTCGCCGTCCCGCTCGATGCGGGTCGCGATGTTCGTCGCGTCCGAGGACGCCACGTCGGGCTCGGTCATGCAGAACGCCGAGCGGATCTCGCCGTCCAGCAGGGGCCGCAGCCACTGCTTCTTCTGCTCCTCGGTGCCGAACATCGCCAGCACCTCCATGTTCCCGGTGTCCGGCGCGGCGCAGTTGAACGCCTCCGGGGCCAGGTGGGGGCTGCGGCCGGTGATCTCCGCGAGCGGCGCGTACTGGAGGTTCGTCAGGCCCGCGCCGTGCTCGGCGTCGGGCAGGAACAGGTTCCACAGCCCGGCCTCGCGGGCGCGGGCCTTCAGCTCGTCGACGACCGGCTTGCGCGTCCACTCGTCGTCGGAGGCCGCGAGCTGCTCCTCCAGCACCGCCTCGGCGGGGTAGACGAACTCGTCCATGAACGACAGCAGCCGGGTGCGGAAGTCTTCCGTCTTGGCGTCGTACGCGAAGTCCATCGGTCAGTACTCCTTGATCGCGAGCAGGCCCTGGCGCACGAGCGGCAGGGTGAACGAGCCGAGCTGGGAGAACCCCGCGCCCACCGTCTTGCCCGTGGTGTAGCGGTAGTGGATCCCTTCGAGGATCACGGCGAGCTTGAAGTAGCCGAACGCGACGTACCAGCCGAGGTTCGACACGTCGGCGCCGGTGCGGGCGGCGTAGCGGGCGACCAGTTCCCCGGCGCCGGGGAAGCCGGGCAGCGACGGGACGGTGCCGGTGATCGGGTCCTGGTCGATGCCGAGGCCGTGCCAGTAGACGTGCAGCAGGCCGACGTCGGCGAGCGGGTCGCCCAGCGTGGCCATCTCCCAGTCCAGCACCGCGCTGATGCCCAGGGGGTCGCGGGTGACCAGCACGTTGTCCAGCCGGTAGTCGCCGTGGATGATCGTCGCCCGCGCCGAGTCGGGGACGCGGTCGCCCAGCCTGTCGCGCAGGTCGTCGATGCCCTCCAGGTCGCGGCTGCGCGAGGCGTCGAGCTGCTTGCCCCACCGCTTCACCTGCCGCGCCAGGAAGCCCTCCGGGCGGCCGAAGTCGCCGAGGCCCACCGAGTCGGGGTCGACGGCGTGCAGGTCGGCCAGCACGTCCACCAGGCGGTTCGCCAGCACCGCCGCGGCGTCGGGGGTGAGCCAGTCGCACTGGGCGCGGTCGCGCAGGGCCGCGCCCGCGACCTCCTCCATCAGGTAGAACGGCGCGCCGATCACCTCGGGGTCGGTGCACAGCAGCTCCGCGCGCGGCACGGGCACGGCGGTGTCGGCCAGCGCGGAGATCACCCGGTGCTCGCGGGTCATGTCGTGCGCGGTGGCCAGCACGTGGCCCAGCGGCGGGCGGCGCAGCACCCAGCGGTCCCGCCCGTCGGTCACCCGGTAGGTGAGGTTCGAGCGGCCACCGGGGATCAGCTCGCCGGTCAGCGGGCCCGTGCCCAGGTGGGCGGCGAGCTTGTCGAGGTCCAGGCCCGGCAGGTCGGTCACGGCTTCACTCCCAGGTCGGCCAGCGCGGCACGGGTGCTGTCCGCGTCGGTGTGCAGGTGCGCGTGCAGGCCCACGGCCCTGGCGCCGTCCACGTTGACCTGCATGTCGTCGAAGAAGACGCACCGGTCGGCCGGCAGGTCCAGCAGGTCGAGGGTGTGCGTGAAGATCGCGGGGTCGGGCTTGCGCAGCCCGATGCGACCGCTGATGACGAGCGTGTCGAACAGCTCCAGCAGCAGGTCCTCGGGGTAGCCCTCGCCCCAGCTGTTGGACAGCAGCACGGTCCGGACGCCGCTCGCGCGGACCTCGCGGACCAGCTCCACCATCGCCGGGTCGGTGTTCGCGGTGCCGAACATGCGGCGCAGCAGGCCCGACGCGGCGATCTCGCCGCCGTCGACGGTGACCAGCTCGGCGGCCAGCAGCCGTTCGAACTCCGCGACCGGCAGCTGACCGGTCTCCAGGCGGGCGACCGGGTTGTCCGGGAGCGCGTCGCGCCCCATCCAGGCCCGGATCGTCACCCCGTAGCGCTCGCGGTCGATGTTCTCGCTGTGCAGCCAGTCCTCGACGAACCGCGGCACCGACACCGTGAGCACCCCGCCCCAGTCCAGCACCACCGCGTCGATCTGCCGTTCGTCGTCGTTGCCCACGACCAGGAGCGTACCGACCAGTTGGTATGTCAGCAATGGGAACCCGTCCCGGAACGCGGTCCGGCGGGCGCTGGACGGGTCGCGGCGGCCCATCACGTGCTCGGCGAGCACCTGCGCGGGAGCGTGCGGACCGGGATGAGGTGCGGCTACCGGCCATGGCGGGCCGCCGGGTCGTCCGCGGTGGTGGGTGCGCCGGGGCCCCGTGGGTTGCTCGTCGCGCCGCCACCGGGTTCGGGCGACGCGGTTCTGCCGCTCGTGCGGTTCCAGGGCCTGTCCGCGTCGACGGGTGCGCTGACGGTGGGCGGGTGGCCCGTCAGGCGGGCGCCCGGTCCAGGTCCTCCAGCTGTCGTCGGGTTCGGGCGGCGTCCGTGGTGCGGTGCTGCCGCTCGTAGAGGTCCAGGGCCTCCAGCCAGGCCTCGCGGGCCTGCTCCGGGCGGTCCAGGGCGGCGTGGGCCTGGCCGACCCACTCCAGGCACACCGGTTCGTGGTGGGCGTCGCCCGTCTGGCGGAGGAGGACCAGGCACGTCCGGTAGTGGTCGAGGGCGTGTTCGTGCCTGCCGGTGCGGTGGGCGAAGTAGCCGAGGTTGCCCAGGGTGGCCGCCTCGCCCGCGAGGTCGTGGTGCCTGCGGTTCAGGACCAGGGCGGCCTCGCAGTGGACCGCGGCGGTCTCGTGGTCGCCCAGGCGGGCGGCGAACCAGCCGACCACGTTGAGCGTGCGCGCCTCGTCGACCGGCTGGTCGAGGGCGCGGTAGAGGTCGAGGGCTCGGCGGGCGTGCTCCAGGGCCTGCCGGTCGTCGCCCTGCCAGCCGCGGGCGCGTGCGAGGTCGTAGTGGGTGTGGGCCTGCTCGACGGGGTCGCCGTGCTGGTCGGCCAGGGTGAGGGCCTCGCGCAGGTGCCCGGTGGCCTCCTCGTGCAGGCCCAGCCCGGACCAGGCGCGGCCGAGGAGCCGGTGGGCCAGGGTGCGCGGGGTGGGGTCGGGCAGGTGGGCGGCGGCGTCGGCGGCGGTCTGCCACACGGCCAGCTCGTCGTCGTGGTGCCCGCGCCGGGCGTGGAAGGTGGTCAGGGTCCAGGCCAGCTGCCACACGGCCTCGTGGCCGTGGTGCGCCGCGGCGGTGCGCTGGGCCGCCAGCAGGTGGGGGTGGTGGACGTCCAGCCACGCCAGCGCGGCGCCGGGGTCCGGCAGCTCCTGGGGTCGCACGCCGGGAACGGGCGGGGTGAGGTCCACCGGCGGGCGGTGCGGGGAGAGGAGGAGCGCGGCGGTGTGGGCGGTGTGCAGGTAGAAGTCGACCACCCGCTCCAGCGCCGCCCGCCGCGCGGGCTCCGGCAGGTCGGCGACCGCGGTGGTGGCGGCGTAGGCGCGGACCAGGTCGGGCATGGCGTACCGGCCGCCCGGCGCGTCCGCGACCAGCGAGGTGTCCGCCAGCGCCCGCAGCGCGGCGCGCGCGTCCCGTGCGGGCAGCCCGGTGAGGCTGGTGGCGGCGGGCAGGTCGGTGTCCGGTCCCGGTGCGATGCCCAGCAGGCCGAACACGGTCCGCTGCTCGGCGGTGAGGTGGCGCAGCGACCAGGACAGGACGGCGGGCAGGCTGGCGTCGGGGTCGTCGGAGTCCAGGGCGTCCAGGCCGAGGTCGCGCAGGTCGGCCAGGACGTCCTCGATGAGGGCGGGGCGGGTGCGGATGCGGGCGGCGATCAGGCCCAGCGCCAGCGGGAACCCGCCGCACAGCCCGACCAGCTCGGTGACGGCCCGCTCGGCGGTGGCGCGGGCGTCGCCGAGCGCCGCGTCGAGCAGGGTGCGGGCCTCGGGCTCGGTGAGCACGTCGAGGTGGACGGGCAGGGCGCCGTGGCGGGTCAGCAGGGCGGGCAGCCGGTGGCGGCTGGTGATCAGCACGGTGCACGTGGTGCCGCCGGGCAGCAGGGGGACGACCTGCTCGGTGGTGGCGGCGTTGTCCAGCAGCACCAGCAGGTGCTTGCCCGCGGTGCGGGTGCGGTAGAGCGCGGCGCGGGCGTCGAGGTCCTGCGGCTGGTGGTCGCGGTCGACCCCGAGCGCGGTGAGGAAGTCGGCCAGCACGCCCGCCGCCTGCTTCGGCTCGTCGGGGCCGAAGCCCCGCAGGTTCACGAACAGCTGCCCGTCGGGGAAGCGGTGCAGGTTGCGGTGGGCCCAGGTCAGGGCGAGCCACGTCTTGCCGATCCCGCCGGTGCCACCGATCGCGGAGATCACCGCCGTCACGCCCGCGTGCTGGGCGCCGTCGGGGGCGAGGGCTCGGTCCAGTTCGGCCAGTTCGGTGACGCGCCCGGTGAACGGGCCCGGCGCGGTGGGCAGCTGGAGGGGCACGGCGGCGGAGCCGTCCGCCGGGGTGCCCGCCAGACCGGGGTCGGCGGCCAGCACCCGGCGGTGCAGGTCCCGCAGCGCGGGACCGGGGTCGGTGCCCAGCTCCTCGACGAGCCGTTCCCGCAGCCGCCGGTAGTGCTCCAGGGCGTCGGCGGTGCGCCCGGCCTGGTGCAGGGCCAGCAGGTACTGGCCCGCGACCCGCTCGTCCAGCGGGTGCGCGGCGGCCCGTCCGGCCAGCTCCACCACGAGGTCGCCGCCCTCGCCCAGGCGCAGCCGGGTGTCGGCCAGGTCGTGCTGGGCGGCCAGCCGCTCCCCCTCCAGCAGGGCCCGCTCGGTCTCGGCCCACTCGCCGTCCAGCCCGGTCATCGCCGGGCCGCGCCACAGCAGCAGCGCCTCGGTCAGCACCCGTGCCGCCACGGCGTCGTCGGTCTCCCCCCGTGCACGGGCGCACAGGTCGCGGAAGCGGTGCACGTCGACCACCTGGTCGGGCCGGTCCACCAGCAGGGCGTAGCCACCGGCCCGGCTGACGACCTCCGCGGCGCCGACGGCCGACAGCGCCTGGCGGAGCCGCGAGACGTGGCTGTACAGCGTCTTGCGGCCCCGGCGCGGCACGTCCACGCCCCAGACCCGCTCGACCAGCCTGTCCGCGGGCACGAGCCGGGGCGCGTCCACCGCCAGCGCCGCCAGCACGCACCGCTGCTTGGCAGGCCCCAGGTCCCCGGTCCGACCGTCGACGCGCACGGTCACCTCACCGAGCAGACCGAACTCCACCCCCACGACCGCCTCCCCCGTTCCCCCGCCCATGCATAACCCCGTGACCAGCGCGATGCAGGAATCTCGCAACCAATTCACACGATCGGCCGCGCACCCTGCCACCGAGGCGGTACGAGGGGTCCGCCTCACCGCGGCCCTCGGGGCCGACCGTCCACCGATCCGGGGAGAACAGACCATGCGTGAACCGAGCAAGCGCCTGTCCGCCACGAAGTCGTTCACGCTCGCGGGAGCCGTCGCCGCGAGCCTGCTGGGAACGGCGGTGACCGCGTCGGCCGCGCCGGGGGCGGCGCCCGCCGACCCGTTCGCCGCCTGCACCCAGCCGGTGAACCCGGTCCGGGCCGGGTCGGCGACCGTCCACCTGTTCAGCTGCTCGGACGGCTGGCACGGGCAGATCACCGGCGCCACGCCCGGTGACGAGATCTGGGTGACGAACGCGTCGGGCAGGGTGACCGGGTGGCGGACCGTGCCGACCGGCGCGTCCTCGGCCAACAGCGGCACGGTCGGCACCTTCGGGTCGCCGTGGCGCGCCTGCGGCAAGGACATCAGCGCCGGTGCCATCGGGTGCACCGCGTACAACTGATCCGATCGGCGCCCCTCCACCGCGTCCCGCGCGGTGGAGGGGCCGCCCGTCACCGGATCCCCGCCACCTCCCGCAGGCAGGCCGAGTTGACGGTCATGACCTCGTCGACGCCCTTCACCGGGCCGGTGAGGGAGTTCGGGTCGGCGTCGGTCAGGTCGAGGCGCTGCCGCGGCCGTTCGGCCGGGGGCGGCGTCGGGAGGCCGCGGAGGAGGACGCGGTCGTGAGGGAGGCGACGCCGGTGGGCCGGGCCGGTGCCGAGCACGCGGCCAGGACCAGGAGCGCGCCCAGGACCAGGAGCGGGGAGGACCTCGTACCGGTGGGGCGTGGCCGGGCGGTGTCAGGAACCCGTTCGGCCGCCGTGGTCCCCCTGTGGTCTCACCAGCCGTCGGGGGGTTCGACGGCCGTCACCGCTGCCAGCGGGTTCGGCACCTCCCCCGAGGGCCGCACCGACCGGTGGCCGGGCTGCTCGGCGTACCCGGTCACGAGCAGCCGGTCGCCGTTGAGCGGGTAGTGCGGGAACGACGGCCCCAGCAGGTCGGCCGCGTCGATCCGCTCCGCGAGCGCGGGGAAGCGCCGCCGGTAGGCCTCGACCTCGCCGCGCACCCGCCGCCACAGCTCGGCCCTGGGCAGCAGCAGGTCGAGCGGCTGGCCTACGCCGACCAGGAACGCGTTGACCAGGTAGGACCGCAGTGCGGGCCAGTCCCGGCGCGGCAGCACGGGGGCGTGCTCGTCGGGCGCGGGACCGCGCTGCGGCACGGGCTCCAGCGACAGGCTGACGTCGTCGATCAGGTCCTTCACCGCGATCCGCGCGGGCAGCCCGTCCGGTCCCTCGACGACCAGGATGTTCTGCCCGTGCGGGTTCACCGTGACGCCGTAGTGGAACAGCAGGTGCAGCAGCGGCCGGAGCAGCGCCGCGAGCAGCGCCGACACCCACGTCCGCTGGTCGACCCCGGCCCGTGCGACGAACTCCTCCACCAGCGGCTGCCCGTGGTGGTCGACGTGCAGCACGGCGGCCAGCGGCCAGACCCGCTCCCCCGCGGCCAGTCGCGGTTCGACCGGTTCGCGCCACACGCACGCCAGCGTCTCGCGCAGCCGGTAGGGCGAGCCGTCGATCCCGTCGATCCGGGGGTGCGCGACCGCGACCGAGGCGACCTCGCCGAGCAGTTCCGCGCGCCACCCGGCCAGCAGCTCGTCGGAGGCCCACAGGCCCTTGAGCCACTGGGTGACCACGGGCGCGGCCACGGCGATCTCCGGCAGCACACCGCGCCAGACGGTGGTGTTGAGGATCCGCAGCGGCAGCTTCACCTGGAGGCGGTCGACCCGGTCGACGTTGGACAGCGTGCGGATCGACTGCGTCGGCAGGTACTCGTCCGGTGCCTCGCCCAGCGGCACGATCCGGTCGCCCGCCACCTCGGGGGCCCACATCGTGCGCACCACGTTGTCGAGCTGCCACGGGTGCACCGGCATCCACACGTAGGCGTCCGGGTCCAGGCCGCGGTCGCGCAGCACGGCCGTGAACGCCGCCACCGTGTCCTGGTCCAGCTCGGCGGCGCGCAGCGCGTGCTCCGAGAGCGCCGGGACGCAGCGGAACTCGCCGAGGCCGCGGTGCACCGCCAGCCACGGCAGCCGCAGCACGCGCCGCGACTCCGGCGCGTAGGCGGCCACGTCGGAGGCGGAGAAGCCGATCCGGCCCTTGTTCGCCACCAGCCTCGGGTGGCCGGTCAGGTGGCCCTCCAGCTCGCCGTGGTCGAGCTTCGCCAGCTCGGCCGCGGGCAGCGCGGTCGCCGCGAGCGCCACGTCCGCGGCCAGGGTCGAGGTGATCTCCAGCAGGTAGTTCGCGAGCGTCACCGGGGCGATGCCCAACCCGTCGGCGGCCTCCACCAGGAACAGCTGGACGTCGTCGGCCGGACCGGGGGCGCCGGGGCCGTAGCGGCCGACCGGGACGCGCCGCAGGCTCGCCGGGTCCAGCCGCCAGCCGCCGAACGCGCCGCGCGCGGCGGTGAACGAGTACCGCGAGGCACCGAGGTCGAGCAGGTAGCCGTCACCGTCCGGCTCGGGGTGCAGCAGCGCCTCGAACGCCAGCTCGCCGATCAGCTTGCCCAGCAGGGCTGTGGACGCGGTGCTCCAACGCGCACGGCTCATGTACACCTCTCCGGCCGGGACCAAGATCAGTGTTCACCGCCGGTGACGGTTTCCGCTACGGCCTCACGGGGTGGTGCTCGGCACTGCCGCGAGCAGCCTGCGGGTGTACTCGTGCCGCGGGGTGAGCAGCACCTCCTCCACGGTCCCCTGCTCGACCAGCACGCCCTCGTACATCACCGCGACCCGGTCCGCGATGCTCCACGCCAGCCCCAGGTCGTGGGTGATGATCAACGCGGCCAGGCCGAGGTCGCGGCGCAGCCGGAGCAGCAGCGCCAGGATCTCGCCGCGCACCGACGCGTCGAGCGAGGCCACCGGTTCGTCGGCCACCAGCAGCCGGGGGCCGAGGGCCAGGGCGCCCGCGATCACCACCCGCTGCCGCTGGCCGCCGGACAGCTCGTGCGGCAGCACCGGGAAGAACGACTCGGGCGGGCGCATCTCGGCCTTGGCCAGCGCGTCGGCGACCAGCTCGGCCTCGTCGCCGGGCACCCGGTGGATGCGCAGGCCCTCGGCGACCGACTCGTACACCGTGTGGCGGGGGTTGAGCGCGCTGGTCGGGTCCTGGAGGACCAGCTGCACCTGCCGCCGGTACTCGCGCAGGCCCTTCGCCGACGTGGGCAGCTCGGCGCCCTCGAACAGCACCCGCCCGGCGGTCGGCGCGCGCAGTCCGAGCAGCGTGCGGGCGGTGGTGGTCTTGCCGGAGCCGGACTCGCCGACCAGCGCCACGATCTCGCCGGTGCCGATCTCCAGGTCGACGCCCCGCACCGCCCGCACGACCCCGGCGCGGCCCCGGTAGTCGACCCGCAGGCCCTCGGCGCGCAGCAGCGGCGCGGACTCCCGCACCTCGTCCGGCCGCACCTGCCGGAACGCCGGGTCGCCGACGACGGGGAACGCCGCGGCGAGCGCCTGGGTGTGCGGGTGGGTGGGTGCGGCGATGACCTCCCGCGCCGGACCCTGCTCGACGATGGCGCCGTGCCGCATGACCGCGAGCCGGTCGCACGTGCTGGCGAGCACCGACAGGTCGTGGCTGATCATGACCAGCCCGATGCCCTGCTCGGCGACCAGCCTGCTCAGCACGCCGAGGACCTGGGCCTGCACGATCACGTCCAGCGCCGTCGTCGGCTCGTCGGCGATCACCAGCCTCGGGTCGCAGGCCAGCGCCATCGCGATCATGATCCGCTGCTTCTGCCCGCCGGACAGCTCGTGCGGGTAGGCCCGCGCCTTCGCGGCGGGCAGTTCGACCTGGTCGAGCAGGTCGGCGACGCGGGCCGAGCCGCCGTGCAGCCGGATCGGCTCGGCGATCTGGTCGCCGACCCGCCGCACGGGGTTGAGGGCGTGCATGGCGCCCTGGAACACCACCGACGCCCGCGCCCAGCGCACCGCGCGCAGCCTGCCCCAGGTCATCGTGGTGACGTCCTCGCCGTCGAGCAGGATCTCCCCGTCGACGCGCGCGGACTTCGGCAGCAGCCGCAGCACCGACATGGCCACGGTCGACTTGCCGCACCCCGACTCCCCCGCCAGGCCCAGCGTCTGCCCGGCCTCCAGGGTGAGGTCCACGTCCCGGACGGCCGTGACCTCGCCGCGGTCGGTGCGGTAGCGCACCCCCAGACCGCGCAACTCCAGCAGCGGGCTCACCGGTCTCCCCTCAGCCTCGGGTTCAACACCGTCTCCAGCGCCCGCCCGACGAGCGTGAACGTCAGCACGACCACCACCACGCCCAGGCCGGGCGGCAGCAGGAACCACCACGCCCGCTGCGACACCGCGCCGTGCAGGTTCGCCGCGCGCAGCATCGACCCCCACGACACCGCCGCCGGGTCGCCCAGCCCCAGGAACGACAGGGTCGCCTCGGCGACGATCGCGTTCGCCACGGTCAGGGTCGTGTTCACGAACACCAGCGGCAGCACGGCGGGCAGGACGTGCCGCCCGATCACGTGCGCGTGCCCGCCGCCGAGCACCCTGGCGCGCTCGATGTAGGGCCGGGCCTCCACGCTCAGCGTCTGCGCCCGCACCAGCCGCGCGGTCGACGCCCACGACGTCACGGCGATCGCCAGCACGATCGTCCAGATGCCGCGCGGCAGCACCGAGGACAGCGCGATGGCGAGCACCAGCGACGGGAGGACGAGGAAGAAGCTCGTCACCCACATCAGCCCCGCCGACGGCCACCCGCCGAAGTGCGCGGCCGTGATGCCGACCAGGGTGCCGATCATCACCGACAGCACGGTCGCGGTGAGCCCGACCAGCAGCGAGATGCGGCTGCCCCACCACGTCAGCAGCAGCACGGACCGGCCGGTGTGGTCGGTGCCGAACCAGTACTCGCCGCTGGGCGGCTGCCAGCGCTCCCCGGCGGCCTTCGTCACGTCCAGGGCGGCGGGATCGGTGACCAGGGGCGCGAGCAGCGCCAGCACCACGACGGCGCCGAGCACCACCAGGCCGATCAGGCCGCCGCGGTCGCGGGTGAAGTCCCGCCAGGTCGAGCCGACCGCCGCCCGGCGGCGCTGCCACACGATGCTCGTCACGACGCACGCACCCTCGGGTCGAGGACCTGGTAGAGCAGGTCCGCCAGCACGTTCATCACGATCACCGAGCCCGCGAGGACCACGAACGTGCCCTGGAGCAGCGGCAGGTCCGGTCCGGCGAGGGCCTCGTAGGTCAGCAGGCCGAGACCGGGCCAGGAGAACACCGTCTCCACGGTGATCGCGCCGGTGACGACGAGCCCGATGTGCAGGAACACCAGCGTCACCGTCGGCAGCAGCGCGTTGGGCACGGCGTGGCGGCGGCGCACCTGGTCGTCGCGCAGGCCCTTGGCGCGCGCGGTGGTCAGGTAGTCGGCGTTCATCTCCTCCAGCAGGGAGGAGCGCATCACCAGCTGGTACTGGGCGTAGACGACGGCGATGAGGGTCAGGCACGGCAGCACCATGTGGTGGGCGACGTCCAGCGCCTGCGACCAGAAGTCCGGCGGGGTGTTGGAGAACCGCATCCCGCCGCTGGGGAACAGGTTCCCGGTGGCCATCGACAGCAGCATCCCCAGCCAGAACGCGGGCATCGCCCACCCGACCAGCGCCACGCCCGTGGAGGCCCGGTCGAACGGGCTGTCGCGCCGCCACGCGCCGCGGATGCCCAGCCACAGGCCCAGCGTCACCGCGATCAGCGTGGACGTGCCGACCAGCAGCAGCGTCGGCCAGACCCGTTCGGCGATCAGCTCCGCCACCGTGCGCCGGTAGAACAGCGAGGTGCCCATGTCGCCGTGCAGCAGCCCGCCGACGTACTGGCCGAACTGCTCGACGATCGGCCGGTCGTAGCCGTGCAGGGCGCGCAGCTCGGCGATCTGCGCCTCGTCGACCTGGCGGCCCCTGGTCATCGTGACCGTCGGGTCGCCGGGGATGAGCCGGAACAGGAAGAACCCCAGCACCACCACGCCCGCGAGGCCCGCCAGTGCGCCGCCGAGCTTCCCCGCGACGTGGCGCAGGACGCCGCCGCCCCGTCGCGGGGAGGACTCGGCCAGGGGCGGAGCGGTCACTCCCGGTCCCCGGCGGTCGCGCCGCGACGCCTGGCCAGCAGCCACACGCCGCCGCCCACCAGCAGGACGACCACGACGGCACCCGCGACCAGGAGCCCCTTCGGCCCCGAGGAGCCCGTCGAGGCCGCCACGGGCACCGCGCCGTAGTAGCCCCACACGCCGTTCTGCGCCATGATCACGCCGCCGGGGTCGGGCTGGATCGTGAAGCTCGCGAAGGTGTCGTTGCGGTAGGCCTCCAGGGCGTTGTCGTGGCCGAGGATGATCGCCGGGACCTCGTCGTAGAACCGCTGCTGCATCCGCTTGACCAGCTCGGACCGCTTGGCCGGGTCGAGTTCGGCGCCCTGCTGCCGGTACAGCTCGTCGTAGGTGGCGTCGCAGAAGAACGAGTCTGTCGTGCCGGTCGCGGTCGGCGAGGCGGGCCGGGCGTCGCAGGTGTGCAGCGACAGGATGAAGTCCGGGTCCGGGTTGGTGCCCCACCCGCTGAAGATCAGGTCGAACTTGCCCGCGACGCCGTACTCGTCGAGCAGCGTGTCCGCCACGAGCTGCACGTCGACCGCGATGCCGACGTCGGCGAGCGACCCCTTGACGTACTCGCCGGCCTGCTCGTCGTAGGCGCGGCTGGTGTGGCCGATCAGCCGGAAGCGCAGCGGGGTGCCGTCGGGGCCGACCCTGGTGCCGTCGGCGCCCCTCGGGTAGCCCGCCTGGTCGAGTTCGGTGTTCGCCGCCGCCGGGTCGAACGGCCGCACGGTCTCCGGTGTGAGGTGGAAGTCCGGGAACACCGGCGGGATCGGCCCGGTGCCGCGCTCGGCGTAGCCGCCGTTGACCCGCGCGATGATCGCGTCCTGGTCGATGGCCTTCGCCACCGCCCGGCGCACCCTCACGTCCTTGAGGGCCGGGTGCCCGTCGCCGATCGGCTCACCGGTCCTGGTGGCGGCGCCGGAGTTGAGCACCAGCTCGTTGAAGCGCCTCCCCTGGGCCTTGTTGAGGGTGATGCCCGACTTGCCCTTCAGCGAGTCGAACTGCGCCGGGCCCATCCGGTTGACCAGGTCCAGCTCGCCCCTGTCCAGCGCCTGCACGGCGGCGTCGACGGTCTTGTAGTAGACGAAGTGCAGCTCGTCGTACTTCGGCGCGCCCCGCCAGTAGTTCTTGTTGGCCTTGAGCTTGATGAACTCGTTCGCCCGGTACTCCGAGAGGACGAACGGGCCGCTGCCCACGACCGGCGGGGTGTCGTTCTTGTAGTCGGCGATCTTCCCGACGCCCTTCCAGACGTGCTCGGGCACGATCGGCACGTCCAGCGCCAGCATGCTCGCCTGCGGCGCCCTGGTCTTGATCACGACCGTGCGGTCGTCCGGCGCCGTCACCGACTCGAAGCCCGCCACGAAGCTGCCGTTGGCGGTGGCGGCCTCCTTGTCGGTCATCATGAGGTTGTAGGTGAAGGCGACGTCCCCGGCCGTGATCGGCTGGTCGTCGGACCACTTCTTGCCGTCCGGGACGGTGAACGTCCAGGTGAGGTTGTCGGCCGACTTCTCCCACGACTTCGCCAGGGCCTCGACCGGCCGCTGGTCCTTCGCGTCGTAGGCCGTCAGGTAGTCGTACATCAGCCGCCCGACCTCGGTGCTCGCCTGGTAGGTGGCGAGGAACGGGTTGAGCGAGTCGACCTGCTGGACGATGGCCACCCTCAGGGTGACCGGTTGTTGTGCCTGTGCCGACGGGGCGAGCGACGACGCCGCCAACCCCACCGCCCCCACGATCGAGGCCACACGCCTGATGGTTCCCACTGGCCCTACCTCTCCCCAGAGTGCTGCCGCGCGAAAGTAACCATTTACTCCATCAACTCGACAAAGACCACCCAAGCCCTACGCTGACGACCATGCGGATCATGATCTCGGCGGACATGGAGGGCGCGACCGGCGTCACCTGCCCCGCCGACGTCGAGCCCGGCACCGAGCAGTGGCAGCGCTTCCGCCGCCTGTTCACCGGCGACGTCAACGCCACCGTCGCCGGGCTCGGCACCGAAGTCCTCGTCAACGAGGCCCACAACAGCCAGCGCAACCTCCTGCTGGAACACCTCGACCCGCGCGCCCGGATGCTCACCGGACGGCACAAGCCGCTCTCGATGATGCAGGGGATCGACAGCGGTGTGGAGGGGGTCGTGTTCCTCGGTTACCACACCGGCGCGGGCGAGGACGGCGTGCTCGCCCACACCTACCTGGAGAACTCGATCACCCAGGTCCGCCTCGACGGCGTGCCCGCGAGCGAGGGCAGGCTCAACGCCGCGGTGGCCGCGGAACACGGTGTTCCGGTGCTCCTGGTGTCCGGTGACGACAAGACCTGCGAGGACGCCGCCGACTACGCGCCGGGGGCGGAACTCGTGCCGGTCAAGGAGTGCGTCAGCCGCTACGCCGCGATCTGCGACCCGCCCGAGGTCACCGCCGCGCGCCTCACCGCCGCCGCGGGGCGCGCCGTCCGCCGCGCGGGCCTGGTGACCCCGGTGACCGGCGAGCACTGGGTCGAGGTCGACTTCGACGCCACGCACCTCGCGCACGCCGCCGCCGTCATCCCCACCGTGGAGCTGATCGGCACCCGCACGGTCGGGTTCGACGCGGCCACCATGACCGACGCCATGAAGGCGTTCAAGATCGTCACCGCCGTCGCGGCGGGAGCCGTGGAGGACGTGTATGGCTGAGGACGTCGTCGACCTGTGCGCGTCGCTGATCAGGATCGACACCACCAACCGGGGCGGCGGGGACGCCGAGGGCGAGCGCGAGGCGGCCGAGTTCGTCGCCGCGCACCTGTCCGCGCTGGGCGTCGAGCCGACGGTGTACGAACCGGCGCCGCGCCGCACCAACGTGGTGGCGCGCGTGCCGGGTGGCGACCCGGCGCTGCCCGCGCTGCTGGTGCAGGCGCACCTGGACGTGGTGCCCGCCGACCCGGCCGAGTGGACCGTGCCGCCGTTCTCCGGCGAGCTGCGCGACGGCTACCTGTGGGGCCGGGGCGCGGTGGACATGAAGGACATGGTCGCGATGGTCCTGTCCGTGCTGTCGACCTGGTCGCGCGAGGGCCGGGGTCCGCGCCGCGACCTCGTGCTGGCGTTCGTCGCAGACGAGGAGGACCAGGGCGAACTCGGGGCGCAGTGGCTCGTCGACCGCCAGCCGCACCTGTTCGCCGACTGCGCCGCCGCCATCAGCGAGTCCGGCGGCTACTCCTACCGGGTCGGCGACAAGCGCGTGTACCCCATCGGCACCGCGGAGCGCGGCAGCTCGCACCTCAGGCTCACCGCCCGCGGTCGCGCGGGCCACGGCTCGCGGCGCAACGACGACAACGCCGTGGTCACGCTGGCCAACGCCCTCGCGCGGCTGGCCGCCCACCGCCACCCCGTCCGGCTCACGCCGACCGTGGAGGCGTTCCTCGTCCGCACCGGCGAGGCGCTGGGCGTCGAGGTGGACCTGGACGACGTCGACGCCACGCTCGCCCGGCTCGGCCCGGCGGGCGCGCTGGCCGAGTCGACGGTCCGCAACAGCACCACGCCGACCATGCTGTCGGCCGGGTACAAGGTCAACGTCATCCCCGGCACCGCGACCGCGCACGTCGACGTCCGGACCCTGCCCGGCACCGTGGACGAGCTGATGAGCACCGTCGACAGCCTCATCGGCCCGGACGTGACCCGCGAGTTCGTGGAGCACCTGCCGCCCGTGCAGGCGCCGATCGACTCGCCGTGGTTCACCGCGATGGCCGACGCCCTGCGCGCCGAGGACCCCGAGGCCGTCGTCGTCCCGTACTGCCTGGGCGGCGGCACCGACGCCAAGGCGTTCAGCGCGCTGGGCATCGACTGCTACGGCTTCGCCCCGCTGCTGCTGCCCGAGGGCTACGACTACCGGGCGATGGCGCACGGCGTGGACGAGCGCGTGCCCGTGGAGGGGCTGCGGTTCGGCGCGCGGGTGCTGGACCACCTGCTGTCACGCTAGCTCCGCCCCGCCGTCGAAGCCGGGGTGGCCGGTGGTGGCGAACCGGGTCCACACGGTCACCGGTTGAGACGCGGCGAAGCGGTGTAGGCCGAACGGTGGGTCCGCGAACGGGATCCCGAGGTGCGCGACGACCTCCGGGCCCGCTCGGAAGCCCCTGACCCGGCCGGTGCTGATCGTGACGTCCACCGTGGTCACCGTGCCCGAAAACGGTACTCAGCGCGTCCGGATTGTGCCCGTTTCAGCTCACTATCCGCACATGGTGAACTGATCGTCACCTGCTGTAACACCTTCCCATCCGCTGAAAGGTGCCTATAGTTGTCACGATGGGTCACATTTCGGAAGTCATCGACCGGCTGCGCCAGGCCGCCTCCGACGGCCGGATCGATCTCGTCGTGACCGAGCGGGCTCCGGGGGCCCCGGCGCCCGCGGGACCGCCCGGCTACACCGCCCTGCTGACCGAGGTGGGCCGCGTGTCGTGCCACCGCGAGTTCGCGGGGGTGACGCTCCGGTTCGCCGTGGTGGACGAGAAGGGCGCCACCGCCCTCAACGGCGAACTGGTCCACCCGCTGCGCGACGGCGTGTCCACGGCCCACCTGGTCGCCTTCGCCGAGGCCGGTGACGACGCGGCCTGGTGCTTCGACATCACCGACGAGACCTACCCCGTGTACTACGTGCACCGCGACGAGCCCAGGGCCAGGCTGGCCGACACCGGCGAGTGGGAGAACCCGGCCGACGCGCCGCCGGACTTCCCGTCGTTCGACGCCTGGCTGGACGCCATGGCCGACGCGTTCACCGCCGACCCGCCGCCGCGCTGGTTCCCCTACCTCGGCCAGCCCGGCCTGGCGTTCACCTGATCGAGGCCGACCGCCGCCGCAGGGAGGGGTCGACCAGCGCGGGCGGCCACCAGCCGACGTCCTCCGGGTTGACGTCGGTCCCCGGCGGCACGATCCGGTCGATCCGGTCCAGCACGGCGGGCTCCAGCCGCACGTCGGGTGCCGACAGCTGCGCCTCCAGCTGCTCCATCGTGCGCGGGCCGATGATCGCGGCGCTCACGGCGGGGTGTTCGAGCACGAACGCGAGCGCCATCTCCACCATCGTCAGACCCGCGTCGGCGGCGACCCCGGCCAGCTCGGTGACGATCTCCAGCTTGCGCTGGTTGACCGGCACCGCGAGGTCGAAGCGGCCACCGGCTCCCGGCCGCCCGGGCAGCCGCCGGTCGCGCTCGCTGGTGTTGGCCCTGCCCGCCCCGAACCCGCCGGACAGCCAGCCGCCCGCCAGCGGGCTCCACGGGATCACGCCCATGCCGTAGGACCGCGCCGTCGGGAGCACGTGGGCCTCCGCGCCGCGCACCAGCATCGAGTAGGGCGGCTGCTCGGTCCGGAACCGCTCCCGCCCGCGCCGCTGGGCCACCCACTGGGCCTCGACGATCTGCTCGGCGGGGAAGGTCGAGCTGCCGAAGGCCCGGATCTTGCCCGCGTGGACCAGGTCGCCGAGCACGCCGAGGGTCTCGTCGACGTCGGTCGTCCCGTCCGGTCGGTGCACCTGGTAGAGGTCGAGGTAGTCGGTCCCCAGCCTGCGCAGGCTGGCCTCGCACGCGGCCGTGATCCAGCGCCGCGACGCCCCGCGCGCGTTGGGGTCGGCGCTCATCGGCGAGCCGACCTTGGTGGCCAGCACGACGCTCGACCGGTCCACGGCCGCGAGGGCCTTGCCCACGATGACCTCGGACTCGCCCGCCGAGTAGACGTCGGCGGTGTCGATGAAGTTGATCCCGGCGTCCAGCGCCCGGTGGACGATGGCGACCGACTCGTCGTGGTCGCCGTTGCCCCAGGCCCCGAACATCATGGTGCCGAGGCACAGCGGGCTGACCCTGATCCCGGTCGTGCCGAGGGTGTGCGTGTCCATGCCGTCTTCCCCGTGTTCCGTTGGCGGACCTCCACCAGACCACGGGCGCGGCGCGGGCCGTGACGCCGATGCGGGCGCGGTCGTGCCCGATCCGGTCGACCTCGACCGGATCGCGCGGCACCGCCGCACCCGGCGTGCTTGGCTCGGGCCGTGGACCTCCTGGACGAACTGCGCACCCTGGTGCCCGCGCGCACCCGCGCCGAGGGGCGGCGGAAGGTGCGCGTGCTCGACGGCGTCTCGCTGACCGCGGTCGACGAGCCGACCCCGCCGGTCAGCGCGATGTCGGAGCCCTCGTTCGCCGTCGTCGCCCAGGGCGTGAAGCGCACGACGCTGAACGGCACGCCGCACGACTACCGCGCGGGCCAGTACCTCGTGGTCACGGTCGACCTCCCGGTGACCGGCCAGGCGGTCGAGGCCAGCCCGGACGCGCCGCTGGTGGTCTTCAGCATGACGCTGACGCCGCGGGCCATCGCGCCGCTGCTGCTGGAGACCGCGGCGGCCCCGCGCAGGCCGGGGTTCACCGGCCTCGCCACGAGCACCGCGCCGCCGGAGCTGCTCGACCCGATCGTGCGGCTGCTGCGCCTGCTCGACCACCCGGACGACCTCCGCGTGCTCGCGCCCGGCATCCGGCGGGAGATCCTGTGGCGCCTGGTGACCGGTGAGCAGGGCGCGCTCGTCCGCCAGATCGGCATCGCCGACGGCAACCTCGCCCACGTCTCCCGCGCGATCCGGTGGATCCGCCGCCACTACGACCAGCCGGTGCACGTCCCCGACCTCGCGCGCACGGCGGGCATGAGCGTGTCCACCTTCCAGCGCCACTTCCGCGCGGCGACGACGATGACCCCGATCGAGTTCCGCAGGCAGATCCGCCTCCAGGAGGCGCGCGTCCTGCTCAGGGCCCGCGCGGCCACCGTCGCCGAGGTGGCGTACCTGGTGGGCTACGAGAGCCCGTCGCAGTTCAACCGCGAGTACCGGAGGACCTTCGGCGCGTCCCCCGGCCGGGACGCCGCCGTTCCCGACTGAGGCGCGTTCGTCCCCGTGTCCCCGAGGTGGCTAACCGGAGTTCGTTCCGGTTATGGTGGAACTAAGCGGAACAAGCTCCGGTTAACTTCGCCAGAATTCGGAACGAGGACCACGGTGACCACTCCCACCCGCATCACCACACCCTTCACCCGCGAGAGCACCGCGGCGGACGTCGTCGGCGGGACCGACCTGACCGGCAGGCGGATCGTCGTCACCGGTGCCGCCTCCGGCATCGGCGTCGAGACCGCCCGCGCCCTGGCCGAGGCCGGCGCCGAGGTGACCCTGGCCGTCCGCGACGTCGACGCGGGCCACCGCACGGTCGCCGACATCACCGCGACCACGGGCACCGCCGCGCTGTCCGTCGCCAGGCTCGACCTGTCCGACCTGGGCTCGGTCGCCGCGTTCACCGACGCCTGGACCGGCCCGCTGCACGTGCTGGTGAACAACGCCGGGGTGATGGCGACGCCCGAGACCCGCACCCGGCGGGGCTGGGAGCTCCAGTTCGCCACCAACCACCTCGGCCACTTCGCCCTCGCGCTGGGCCTGCACGACGCCCTCGCGCTGGCCGACGACGCCCGTGTCGTCTCCGTCAGCTCCAGCTCCCACCTCCGGTCGCCGGTCGTGCTCGACGACCTGCACTTCCGCGAGCGCCCGTACGACCCGTGGCAGGCCTACGGCCAGTCCAAGACCGCCAACGTGCTGTTCGCGGTGGAGGGCACCCGCCGCTGGGCAGCCGACGGGATCACCGTCAACGCCCTCATGCCGGGCGCCATCCGGACCGGCCTCCAGCGCCACCAGACCAAGGAGCAGATGGACGCCCTGCTCGCCGCCGCGAGCGGCGCGGGCGTCCAGTGGAAGACGCCGGAGCAGGGCGCGTCGACGTCCGTGCTGCTGGCGACGTCCCCGCTGCTCACGGGCATCGGCGGGCGCTGCTTCGAGGACAACGCCGAGGCGCTGCCCCACACCCCGCCGGCCCGCTCCGGTGTGGCCGCCTACGCGCTGGACCCCGACGTCGCCGCGACGCTGTGGGAGGTCTCGACCGACCTGGTCGCCCGCTAGCCGGAGCAGGACCGCGCCGCGGGGAATCCGCCGGATGCGCGTTGAACCTCCCGCCCCGGATCGGTATCCAGGAAGGGTGGAGGGGGACGACGACGGAACCCGGCGGCCGGATGTCGTGGTGGGGGTGCTGGGCGGTCTGGAGGTCCGGCGCGGCGACGAGCTGGTCCCGGTGGGGCACGCCCGCCAGCGGTCCGTGCTGGCGGCGCTCGCCGCGGACGCCAACCGGGTGGTGCCGGTCGACGGCCTGCTGGACCGCGTGTGGGGCGAGCGGCCACCGAGCAGGGCGCGCTCGGCGCTGCGCACCTACCTGTCCCACCTGCGCCGGGCGCTCGCACCGGTCGGGATCACGATCACCCGCCAGGGCGTCGGCTACCTGCTGGCCACCGAACCCGAGACCGTGGACGCGCACCGCTTCCACCGGCTGCTGGCCGCGGCCCGCGCGCGGCAGGACCCCCAGCTCGCCCTGGACCTGGTGCAGGACGCGCTGGCGCTGTGGCGCGGGGAGCCGCTGGCCGAGCTGGACACCCCGTGGGCGCTCCGGGTGCGGGAGCGGTGGCGGCAGGAGCGCGCCGCCGCCGAGGCCGACCGGATCGACTGGCGGATGGCGTGCGGCCTGCACGGGGAACTGCTCCCGGAACTGGCCGCCCGCGCCAACGCCCACCCGTTCGACGAGCGCGCCGCGGGCCAGCACATGCTCGCCCTCTACCGCAGCGGTCGCCAGGCCGAGGCCCTGGAGCAGTACCGGCGGACGCGCCACCGCCTGGCCGACGCGCTCGGCACCGACCCCGCCCCGCCGCTGCGGGAGGTGCACCAGCGCATCCTCACCGCCGACCCGACGCTGATCGGCCCCCTGCCGAGCCCCGCCGTGCCCCGGCAGGACCCTCCCACGCCGATCGGGGGTGCCGGGCCGCCCGTCCGGGACGGCGCCGGTCCCCCACCGGCCGCGGGCGGCCGTCTGCGCCGCGGGACGGGCGCCGTGCTGCTGGTCTGCTCCCTGCTCGCCGCGGTGACGGCCGCCGACGCCGGCCTGTCGTCGGCGCCCCCGCCCGATCCGTGTCCGGCCGCGGTGCGGACGGGCGACGTGGGCGCGTGCGTGGAGGAGGTGCAGTCGCTGCTGGTGCGGGCCGGGCTGGCGATGCCCGTGGACGGTGTCTACGGGCCGTTCACCAAGATGCGGGTGGCCGTCTTCCAGCTCCACGCGGGCATGGCGGGCACCGGCGTCGTGGACGGGGACACGCTGCGCGCCCTCCGCGCGGGTACCACCCGGATCGACGTCTGGCCTGCCGAGCGGGTGGAGCGCAGGCTGCGCGAGGTCTTCCCGGAGGAACCCGACCGCGTGGTCGACCTGGTGCGGTGCCTGTCCCACCTCGACCCGGTCTGGATGATCAGGTACGCCGACGGGACGAGGACGTGGGGGCTGTTCCAGCTCACGGACCGGGAGGTCGTCTTCGAGCAGCGGGGCGGCTACCTCGCCGCGCTGGACCCGGAGTGGAACGTCCTGGCCGCCCGCGCGATCCGCGACCGCACCGGCGGCCTCGACCGGTGGACGTGCCCGCCCGCGGGCTGAGTCCCGCGTCAGCACTGCTCGCGCGGCGCCAACCCGGAGACGTCCGGGACGCGGTCGCGGTACGCGGCCTCGGCGAACGCGACGAACCGCTCCACGTCCCCCACCGTGGACGCCACCCCGAACGACACCCGCACGGCGCCCGCGGTCGGCAGTCCGACCAGCCGCAGGTACTCGTCCAGCGTGCGCACCCGCGCCCCGCGCAGGCCCCGCAGCGCCCGCTCGTCCACCCCGAACGCGTTCTCCCCGGCTCCGGGGTTGCAGAAGCAGCCCGTGCGCAGCGAGATCCCGTGCCGCGCGGACTCGGCGGCCACCAGCCGCTCGTCGACCACGTCGCCGTCGGGGGTGAGGAAGTTGAACGTGACCGTGCCGCCGCGGGCAGGCGTCGTGAGCGGCCCGTACACCCGGACCAGCGGCTCGCCGTTGGTGTGCCGCAACGCCGTGAGCCGCTCCAGGGTCCAGCCGGTCAGTGCCCGGACCCGCCGCTCGACGGTGTCCACCCCGATCCCGGCCAGCCACTCCAGCCCCACCCGCACGTCCGGGATGGCCAGGAAGTTGACCGTCCCGTCCTCGAACGCGGCCTCCGCCGCCGCCATCACGTGCCACCGCGCCCGGACGCTGACGGCCTTGATCGTGCCGCCCGAGAACCAGGGCCTGCGCAGCCGCGCCAGCGCGTCGCGGCGCGCGACCAGGCTGCCGACGCCCGTGGGGTAGCCGAACAGCTTGTACCAGCTCACCAGCACGAAGTCCGGCCGCACGACGCTCAGGTCCAGCCGGTTGGTCGGCAGGAACGCCGCGCAGTCCAGCAGCACGTCGTACCCGCGCGCCCGTGCCAGGTCGACCCACTCCAGCGGGTGCCGCACGCCGGTGAAGTTGCTCTGGGCCGGGTACGCGAACAGGCCCCTCCCCCGGCGCAGCGCCCCGGTCACCGCCGCCGTCGACGCCCGCAGGTCCGGTGGCTCCATCGGCACGTACGTCGTCCGCGCGCGACCGGCCCGCGCGAACTCGCGGATGCCGTTGACGGAGTTGTGGTTGTCGAACGTGAGCACGAACCGGGTGCCGCGCCGGAACGGGTACGCCTCGCCGACCAGCCGGGCCGCCGCGGTGGCGTTGGCCGTGAAGACCACCGCGTACTCGTCCGGGTCCGCGTGGAGGTACCGCAGCACCTCCCGCCGCGCGCCCTCCACCAGTGCGGTGGACGCGGCGGACGTCGGGTTCACGGAGTGCGGGTTGCCGAAGACCCCGCTGTCGAGCCGCTCCCGGTGGGCCCGGTACTGCGCTCGCGCGGCCAGCCCGGCACCGGTGTAGTCCAGGTAGGTGTGGCCGTGCTCGTCGAGGTAGGAGTACTCGGTGGCGCGCAGCCGGTCCAGGACGCGGGTCCGCGCGTAGTCCGGGTGGCGCCGCAGGAACTCGGCGGGCTCGACCCCGGTCCGCGCGGTGCTCATCGCCGCACCCCCACCTTGCGCCGCAGCACCGCGACCGCGCCCACGGCGAACGCGACCGCGAAGGCGGCCAGGACCACCCAGTTCCGCCCCGGCGGGCCGTCGAAGGAGTCCCCGTAGGACGCCAGCAGGGGCGGCCCGAGCGGCGAACCGCCGTGCGCCCACAGCTCCGGGAGTCCCGCGATGGCGCCCAGCGCCTCGAACGCCCACCGGTTGGTCATCGCGGCGCTCAGCCACCGGCCGACGTCGGCCATGACCGGGACCGGCAGGAACGCGCCGACGAACAGCACCTGCGGGAAGCTCAGCACCGGCACCATCAGCGCCGCCTGCGACGGGGTGTCCACGGCGGCGGCGCACAGCAGCCCGAGGGTCAGCGCGCACAGCGAGGTCAGCGCGAGGGTCAGGAACAGCGCGCCCGCGTCCGCGTTCGACGGCAGGCGGTCGGTCACGCGCAGCAGCACCAGCAGCAGCGCGTCGACCGCGCACAGCGGCGGGAGCAGCGCGGTGATCTTCGACAGCACGTACGGCACCAGCCGCAGCCCGGCCCGCCGTTCGGCGCGCAGGATCGGGAACTCGTCGCAGATCTGCGACAGCCCGTAGGTGAGGCCGAAGAAGAAGCCGCCGAACGCGATCCAGAACAGGATCATCACCGTCGTGCTCGGGCTCGGGTTCGCGGCGTCGAACGCCCGGGGGCGGAACAGCATCAGGAACATCACCGCGATCACCACCGGCGAGCCGACGAGGATCGCCGCCGTCAACCGGTTGCGCACCAGCAGTTCCACGGTGCGCTGGGTCAGCAGCCACCACTGGCGGACCGCGCCGGAACCGCCCGCCTGCCGCCGGGGGTCGGCCACCGGGACGGCGGCGCCGGTGGCCTCCCACACCAGGTCCTCGTCGGACAGCCGGTCGTAGATCTCCTCCACCGACGTCGCCGAGAAGTGCTCCAGCGCCCGTGCCGGCGGGCCGGTGAACGCGAGCCTGCCGCCGGGGGCGACCGCGATCAGGTGCTCGCACCACGCCGTGTCCGCCGGGTTGTGCGTGGTGAAGACGACCGTGCTGCCGCGAGCGGCGATGGCCTTGAGGTGCCGCACCAGTTCCCGGCCGGTCGCGGGGTCGAGGCCGCTGGTCGGCTCGTCCAGGAACAGCACCGGCGGCCGGCCGACGAGTTCCACCGCGATGCTGGCGCGCTTGCGCTCGCCGCCGCTGAGACCGCCGACCGGCCGGGTCGCGCGGTGCGCGAGGCCGAGCACGGCCAGCACGTCGGTGACGGCCCGGTCGACCTCGGCCGCGTCGAGCCGCCGGGCCGAGCGCAGGCGGGTGGCGCAGGCGAGGGTGCGGTCCAGCGGGAGCCTCGGGTGGACGAGGTCGTCCTGCGGCACGAACCCGATGCCCGGCGACGTCCCGGCGGGGTCCGCGCACTCGTGCCGGACCTGCCCCGCGCTCGGCACCCTGATCCCCGCCAGGATCTCCAGCAGCGTCGTCTTGCCCGCGCCGCTGGGTCCGATGATCGCCACCGGCTGACCGGCCCCGATGTCCACCGAGGTCGGTCGCAGGACGGTTCCGCCCTTCCTGGCGACCCACGACGCGTCCGTCGACCTGATCCGCAGTCCGGTGACCACTCGCACCTTCCCACTGGTAGAAGTCCTACGACCTCCATGGTGAGCACGAGTCGACCGAACGCCCGCCAGCGGCGACGACAATGGCGACAAGACGCCATATCAATTCGCACCCGGCCCAAAATCCCTTGTCCGACAATTCTGCCGGTGCTGTGTTCGCGAGGTGGAGCAGATCCTCACGGCTTGCTGTGCAGGATCTCGCGGGCCTGTTCCGCGGCGCGGACGATGCTCTCGGAGACGAAGTCGACGAACCGGGCGATGTTCTCCAGGCGGACGCCTGCGGGGGTGCCGGAGCCGAGCACGCCGACGCCCTGCCGCGCGATCCGGACGAGGTGGGCGGACGCGCGGGCGCTTGCCATCATCGACTCGTACCAGACGTCGTCGTCGACGACGTAGCGCTCGCGGCGGCGGTCGTCGCGCTCCCGGCGGACGAGGCCCTGCTCCTCCAGGAACGCGATGGCCTTGGAGATGGACGCCGGGCTGACCTGGAGGCGCTGGGCGAGTTCGGCCGCCGTCAGGCTGCCCGAGTCGGTGATCGAGAGGCAGACCAGCACCCTGGACATCATCTTGGGCGTGCCCGCCCGCATGAGGACGGTGGTGAACACCTCCTCGTACTCGCGCACGGCCTCGGCGTCGCGCCCGTGGTCCTGCGGGAGTTCACCGACCCCGGCGGGCGCGGCCTGCCTGCGCCGGTGGGTGCGGCGCTCGGTGGCGCGGTGGGCCAGGTCGGCGCGGTAGGCCGAGACGCCGCCGTTGCGCATCACCTCGCGCGTGACCGTCGAGGTGGGGCGGTCGAGCCGCCTGGCGATCTCCGCGTAGGCGAGGCCGTCGGCCAGACCCAGCGCGATCTGCTGGCGTTCCTGCTGGGTGAGCCTGCCGCCCGGCATCGCGCATCTCCTCCGCCCCTCGCTCGAAGCGTGGAGCGTAGCGTTTCCCCGGCTCGAAAGCGGCGACCGCTACCCCTGGCGGGCGTGCTCGCGCACCGCGGCGTAGTAGGCGTCGACCGTGTCGCCGTCCACGCCGACGAAGCCGTCCACCCGCGCGGCGGCGGCGCGGACGAGGACGAGCAGGATGTCCAGGCCCTTCGGCCCGCGCAGGGCGTGGAGAACGGGCGCCGCCAGGTCGCCGTCGTCGGACGCGATGGCGGTGATCAGGTCGGTCGCCAGGTGCACCGCCCGCCTGCCCCGCGCGTCGTCCGGCGCGGCGGTGACGTCCAGGGTGATGCGGGCGCCGCGGCGCAGGCCGCCGTGCGGGAACCCGTTCAGCAGGATCCCGCTGAGCAGGTCGACCGCCGCCATCGTGGAGTCGTGGTCGCGCAGGGCGTGCTGGACCGCGGTGATGGCGACCCGCACGTCGCGCCGGTTGAGCGCGCCTACCGCGGCCGACGCCCACTCCCCTGGGGTGAGCACCGCGACGGGGTCCGCGGCCGGCACCGCGGGGATGGAGGGGCCGTCGTCCTCGGCCGTGCTGCTCATGGGGAACGCGCTCTCCTCGGCCGAACTCCGCGTCGTGAGCGTGCGAGTGCCCGTTCACCTGGTGCAGAGAAAATACCGGCGGGCCGGTGGGCGTGCACGATGAACGGACGAAAGGTTTTCCAGGCCCCGATAATTGCGGCGTTTCGAATCGTGTGGAATAGCCCGAACGTGTCAGCGGACCCGCCGTGTCGCTGATGAAGTCCCAGCTCAACATCCATGAACGAATCCGTGAATTCTTTTTCGCTCCTTTGTCCCGCAGGCGCGAACCGAGAGGTCCAACCATCGATCGAACAGGTGACGCGGGCATTCGCGGCACGGGTTTCCACGGTCGACCGGCGGTGTCGCCCGGCACCCGCGCGTCGACGGCGGTCCCGCCCACCGCCGGATCCGGAGGAGATCGTGCGGGACACCGCCGCGAGCCTCGACGCACGCGCTGCCACCAGCGTCGCGGGCAGAACCGGTCCGAAGTGAATTACGGTACGAAAATGGCGGGTAGCGGAGCGCGCAGGGCCACCTCGGCGGGGAACCTCCCGCCGGGCGGGCCCGCGCTGTCCCGGTTCATCGGCCGCCGGTCCCTGATCGCCGAGGTCCGGGAACGCCTCGGCCACCGGCGGCTGGTGACGCTGACCGGTCCCGGTGGCACGGGCAAGACGCGCCTGGCCTACGCCGTGGGCGACCGGGTGCGCGCCGCCTACCCGCGCGGGGTGTACGTGGTGGAGCTGGCGGCGCTGCGGGACGTCCCGGTCGAGCAGCACGACGTCGTGCTCTACCGCGAGCTGGCCCAGGCGTTCGGGATCCGCGACCTGTCGCAGTCCGAGCCCGTCGACCAGGTGCTGGAGCACCTGCGGCAGGGCGACGACATGCTCGTGATCGTCGACAACGCCGAGCACATGCGCGACGCCGTCGCCCTGCTGGCCGCGACCCTGCTCCAGAAGACGCCGCACCTGCGGATCATGACCACGAGCCGCGAGATGCTCGGCGTGCCGGGGGAAGCACTGGTGCTGGTGCCGCCGCTGACCGTGTCGCCCTCGGCGCACCTGCCGGTGCAGCTCCACCACGAGGCGGTCGCGCTGCTGCTCGACCGCGCCGCCGACAGCGCGCCGCGGTGGACGATCACCGACGCGAACTGGCCGCACGTGGTCACCCTGCTCCAGCGCTGCGCGGGTCTGCCCCTGGCCATCGAGCTGGCCGCCGGGCGCCTGCGGCACATGCCCGTCGAGGTCATCACCGCCCGCCTGGACGAGATGTTCCGGGTGCTCACCGGCAACGGCAGGACCGTGCAGCTCAGCCACCAGTCCCTCCGGCAGGTCATGGACTGGAGCCACGACCTGTGCACGCCCGCGGAGCGGACGCTGTGGGCGCGGCTGTCGGTGTTCGCCCGCGGCTGGACGCTGCACGCGGCCGAGGAGGTGTGCTCCTGCGAGGAGATCGACCGCTACGACGTCGCCGACCTGCTCGCCGCGCTGGTCGACAAGTCGATCGTGCGCACCAGCGCGGACCTGTCGCGCTACGAGCTGCTCGAACCGCTCCAGCAGTACGCCCACGGCCACCTGGTCGCCTCGGGCGAGGAGCCGGTGCTGCGCCGCAGGCACCGCGACTGGGTGGTCGCGATGTTCGCCACCGCGACGGCGACCTGGAGCGGTCCCCGCGAGCTGGACGTGCTGCGGGAGGTGCGGCTGGAGCTGGACAACGTGCGCGCCGCCGCCGCGTGGACCGCCCGCACCGACCCCGAGTCGGAGATCGGGCTGGCCATCGCGGTGGACTTCCTGCGCCTGCGGACGCCGTACTTCTTCGGGCTGCTCTACGAGGCCTCGGCGCTGCTGGACGAGATGCTGCACGCCGCGCCGGACACCCCGACGCCGATGCGGGTGTCCGCGATGTCCATGGCGACCTGGCTGCTGCTGTGCCAGGGCGACGCGGAGGCCGCGGGCCGCGGGCTCCACGACGCGGTCCGGACCCACGCGCGGCTGCCCGGCACCCCCGTGCTGCCCGCGCTGGAGATGGCCAAGGGCGCGTACATGATGCTGGCGCGGGCCGAACCGGAGGCGCTGCCCGTGCTGCGGAGGTCCCGCGACCTGTTCGCCGACGCGGGCGCCCACGGCGACGCGCTCATGGCAGAACTGCTGCTGGCGCTGGGGCACGCGCTCATGGGCGACGACGAGCGGACGACGTTCGCCGAGGTGACCGGCCACCTGCACCACACCCGCGGCCTCGGCGCCCCGTGGATGATCGCCTGGTCGCAGATGGCCTACGCCATCGCCTGCCTGCGGTTCGGCCGGTGCGCCGAGGCGCAGGAGCACGTCCGGGCCTGCGTCCGCGAGCAGCGGGCGATGGACGAGCGCTGGGGCACGATGTGGGGCGTCGAGGTCCAGGCGTGGCTGTCCGCGCACTCGACGCTGTGCGCCGAGTCCGGGGGCGACCTGCCCGCCGTGGCGACCAGGGCGGCCACGCTGCTGGGCGCGGCCACCCGGCTCCAGCGGATCACCGGCCTGGACATCGCCGGGCTCGGCCCGTTCCACCACCAGCGGCGGGTGGCGATCGACCTGGTCCGCGCGGTGCTGTCCGAGCAGGACTTCGACGCGGCGTTCGCCGCCGGGCTGGCCACCGAGTCCTACGAGCACGCCCTCGCGCTGGCCCTGGACGAGCCCCGCGGTGACGCGCCCGCCGGTCCCGCGGCCCGCGCCCTGCTCACCCCGGCCCAGTGGAACGTCGCACTGCACGCGGCCACCGGTTTGACCAGCAAGGACATCGCCGCCCGGCTGACGATCTCCCCCCACACCGTCAACTCCCACCTGGAGGCGATCTACAGCAGGCTGGGGATCACCAAGCGGGTGGAGCTGGCCCGGTGGGTCAACGAGCAGAACGGGCCCGGTCCGCGTCCTCGACCGGCACCGGGTGGACGCCCGCGCCGCGCGTCATGATCCGGCGGGGGTCGTAGCGGTCCTTGGCGGCCACCACCCGCTCCCACTGCGGCCCGTAGTGCCGCGCCCACTTCTCCGGGGACCGGTCCGAGGTGCCGATCTGGTAGAGCAGGCCGCCCACCGGTTCGGCCGCCGCCTCCAGCGCGCGGTTGCGCTCGCGCATCCTGGCCGCGAAGTCGGCGTCGCCCGGCCACACGGTGAGGACGTCGAACAGCCAGAACCACCCCGAGTCGCTCTCGGGCACCCGCAGCAGCGGCCGGGTGACGGTCGCCGTGCGCTGGGGGTGCAGGAGCACGAAGCTGGTGGGCGGGCCGTCGAACTCCTCCCGCGACAGTGCCCCGACCACCGGTTCGACGAACGCGCGCACCGCCTCGTCCGGCAGGAACACGTCGAACCACGGTTTCGCCCTGTCGTCCCAGTCCTCCCGCGCCCGCACGCCGTCGATCATGTGCGTGGCGGCCTCGGCCTGCTCCAGGTAGGACGTCGTCATCGCCGACGTCGGCGCGACGGCGAGGCCCCGCAGCAGCACCGCGTCCTCGACGGCGGCCTCGCCCGGCGCGGTGAACCTGGTGGCGTTGAGCTGGTAGACCGGCGCCCCGCCCGCGACGGCGGCCGGGTGCACCATGCAGAACACCTCGTCGAACTCGTCGCGGTCGAGCACCAGCCCGGCGTCGCGGAAGAACCCCTCGGCGTCGGGGTAGTCGAGCTGGAACACGCGCGCGGTCGCGGGCGCCGGTTCGACGGCGATCCGGAAGCGGGTGATCACCCCGACCTGGCCCAGCCCGGCCAGCGCGGCGTCGAACAGGTCGGGGTGCTCGGTCTCCGAGCACCACAGCCGCCCGTGCGCGGGGGTGACGACCTCCAGCCCGCGGACCCCGCCGACCTGGCAGCCGCGCCCGTAGTCCGCGCCGATCCCGCCCACGCTGAGCGTCCCGCCGAGCGTCAGCCGCAGGTAGCCGGTCAGCGCGCACGCCACCCGCAGCCCCTGCGTGGCCAGCGCGCGCACGAGGTCGATCCACTGCGCGCCCGCCTCGACGTCGACCACGCCCGCGTCCAGGTCGAGGCCGACGAGGCGGTTCAGCGGGCCCGTGGTGATGACCAGGCCGTCGGTGAGGCCCTGGCCGTCGGTGGTGTGCGCCTCGCCGCGCGCGCTCACCGCGATGCCGCGGGCCGCGCAGAACGCGACCATCGCCTCGACGTCGGCGACGGACGCGGGGTGCAGGACCGCGCCGGGGCGGCGGGTCACGAGCCGCCCCAGGTCGCGGGAGGCGCGGTCCAGCGCGGCCGGATCGGCCGTGAGGGTGCCCGCCAGGTCGGGGACCGCGTGGTCGGGATCGGCGAGACCGGTCGTCCAGGCCTGGGCGGCAGGGGCGTAGCCGCGGATTCGGTGCGTGTTCCCACTGGTCATGGCCAACTCCCGGAGGTCCGGCGACGGTGCGCCCCCAGTGTCGGCCGGTCCGTCCGGGGAGGCCATCGGAAGGTCTTCCCAGACGGGTGGTTACAGCCCGAGCCCGACGGCCGCGGCGAGCGCCTCCAGCGCCGACCAGAGGGTGCCGCCCGCCGTGACGACGCCGCCCGCGCCGGTGATGACGTCGCGGACCGAGCGGACCCGGTCGGCGAGCCCGCGCGGCTCGCCGCTCGCGACGTCGCGGTCCACCTCGTCGAGCGCGTCGTGCGCCGCGTCCCTCGTCCGCCGGTCCAGCGGGGCGGCGTCCAGCTCGTCGCGGAGCGCGCGCACCAGGGCCGCCACCCGCCGGGGGTCGACACCCCCGGTGACGTGCTGGTGGTGGCCGTGGTTGTTGTTGATGTCGCCCTGGGCGGCGGTGTTCATCGTGCCCGCCGTGACGTTGCCGTGGAAGTGCACCCCACCGCTCATCGGGGCCTCCTCTCCCTCCGTGCTCGTGCGGACCTGGACACCACCAGGCCGATGCCGTTGACGACCATGCCGAGGACGAACAGCCCGAAGCCCACCACCCCGAGCGGCACGCCGTCGAGGACGGGCGGGCCCAGGAGTTCGGGCGGGGTGAAGTCCGCCGACGGGGCGGAGACCGTGCTGGAGATCGACGCGATGAACCGGAGGATGACGGCCGCCCAGATGCCGAAGCCCGCCAGGATCATCACCAGGCCCAGCAGCATCACGGCACGGCCCGCGCCGCGACCGGTGGCCAGTTCCTCCAGCGCCTGGCCCTCGGGGGTGGTGAACTCGAACCGGTTGTGCCGGCTCTGGTCGTAGGAGTTGTTGACGTCGCGGCCCGCGTGGTTGAACGTCCCGGCGGTGACGTCGCCGTAGGACGTGCCCGGTGCCGGACGCCTGCTGACCCGCGTGCGCGGGTGGTGGGTGTCGCCGCGCGCCGGATCCCGGTAGACCACCCCGACCGACCCGAACTCGACCCGGTCGCAGTGGCGCAGCTCCCGTTCGCGGCCCTCGGCCAGCCTGCTGCCGTTGAGCCACGTCCCGTTGGTGGAGTTCGCGTCGGTGATCCAGGTGCCGCGGCCGTCCCGGCGGATCCACGCGTGCCGCGCGCTGACCTCCGGGGACGGGAGCCGCAGGTCCGCGTCGTCGGCCCGGCCGACGAGCACCATGCCGCGGGGTAGTTCCAGCCGACCTCCGTCGGCGACTTCGATGAAGGGAGCGCCTGTCGCTTCCATGGTGGCCACCTCCACAGTGCCCTCCCCCACTAGAGCCGCGAGCGGGCCGGTGGATACCACGACGTCGCCGCACGGGCGCCGTGCGGCGGCGGCCAGCTCCAGGGCCGTCCGGCCGTGCGCGACCGGTGCCGAGCCGCGCGGCGACCCGGACGGCCACCGGGGCGGCGAGGTCGGCCGGGTCGCGGATCGAGGGTGGTCGAGGCCCCGCCCCTCGAACCCGTCGGCGGTGGTGGGGCCCCGACGCGGCACGTGCGCGCGCCCGGTCAGCGGCCGACCGGAAGCTCCTCCACCACGGCTCCCGCCGCGTCGCGGACGACCACCGCGGCCCCGTCGAAGTCGCTCGGCGATCCCGTCGTCGCGGGCCCCCCGAGCACGAACGTGCCGTTCTCCACCACGGCCACCGCGTCCGGGAACCCCGCGCGGGTCAGCGTGATCGTCGCGACCCGGTCGTCGAGGACGAGACCGGCGTAGGTGAAGGCGTCGGCCACCGTGCCCCCGGTCGGCGTGGACCGGAAGTCGTGGAGCCGCACGGCGGCCCAGACGGACCTGCCGACCAGGTTCAGGTCGGTGGCGTTCGTCCCCGTCAGGTCCGCCAGGTCGATGACGTCGAAGAACGGTGATCCGTCCTCGCGGGTGGCGCACGCGCCGAGCAGGTCGCCGTACCGGCCGAGCTGGAACCCGCCGTGCGCACCGACCCCCGCGTGCGCGCCCGGCGTCCAGTTGGCCGGGTCCGGAGCACCGTCCGGGCCCGCGTCCAGGCACGCGCCCAGTCGCCGACCCGCCTCGCTCGCGCGGTCGCCGCCCGGCCTCGGTCGGTCGACGGTGGGCTCGCTCGGGCGCGGCAGGTCCCGTGCCGGGAACTCCTGGTCGCGGCCGACGGTGAACACCACGCCGTCCTCGACGCCGCGGAACCCCTCGGGGGTCAGGAAGACGTCGCCGGTGACGACCGGGAACGCGGCGGTGGTGGCGCCGGGCGCGTGCAGGCGGAGCTGCTCGACCCCCGGTCGCACGAAGCCCGCCACGGACCCGCGCGAGGAGAGGAACCGGATGCTCGCGGGCGCTCCCCCGGTGTCCGGTGCGGCGGGCCGGGACACCGAGACCGACGCCGGGGTGGTCTCGCAGAAGAACACGCCGTCCGGTCCGGTGCTGAACGCCGACAGCGTGGTCCCGTGGACCACGCTCGTCACCAGGGGCGTCCACCCCTCCTTCGGCGGCAGGTCCCCGGCGACGGCCGCGCAGCGGTCGACCACGTCGGGCGGGGCCCAGCCGTCGCGCGCGTGGAGCTGGTCGTGCAGGTCCGGCGGCGGCGCGGGCACCGGCGAGGAGGTGGCGGGAGCCGTGGCCGCCGCCCCGCCGCCCGCGGCGTCCCTGGTGACGACGGCACCCGCGCCCGCGAGCAGCACGACCGCCGCGGCGATCACCACGGGTGCGCGCCGCGTCGGGCGGTGGGGGTCGGCCATGCCCTCGGACAGGCGGCGGCGGGCCCGGTCTCGGACGGTCTCGGGCAGCGGGCGGGGCGGCGGGAAGTCCAGGGGGTCACTCATCGTGGGTCCTCGTGGTCAGGTCGCGGAGCTTCGTGCGGGCGCGGGACACGCGGGAGCGCACGCTCGCCTCGGCGATGCCGAGGAGTGCGGCGGCGTCCGCGACGGGCATCTCGCCCAGCAGGCAGAGCTGGGCGACCTCGCGTTCGGAGCGGGGCAGGCGTTCGACGGCCGCGACCACCAGGCGCAGCCGGTCCCTGGCCTCCGACCGGGCCGCCAGGTCCTCGGCGTGGTCGGTCACGGTGGTGTCCGCGGCGGAGGTGAGCCGGGCCAGGACCCGCCGCCTGCGCCGACCGGCCCGCCACTCGGTGCGGGCGAGGTTGGCCGCCACGGTGCAGAGCCACGGCAGGGCCGACTCGCGGACCAGGACGCCGTCGCCGCGCTTGCGCCACGCGGCGAGGAAGGTCGCGGACAGCAGGTCCTCCGCCGTCGACCACGACGCGGTGAGCCGGTAGGCGTAGTTCCACACGCGCTCGGCGTGCCGTTCGAACAGGGCGGTGAAGGCCGCGTGGTCGTCGTCGCCGATCAGCCGCCACAGCGTCGCGTCGGACGGCGGCGGCTCGCCGGGGCGCGACGCCGCCACCCCCGTGGTGGTGCTCCTGGTGCTCGTCACACCCGCTCAGGGCCGGCCGGGCCGGATCGTTGCGTGATGTGGGTCACATTGGTGGTCAGACGACGAACCAGACGCGCTCGATCTTCTCCCGGCCCACCTCGTACATGGCCACGGTGGCCCTGGACTCGCCCGCGCCCACCCCCGTGACCAGCTCGTGGTCGATCACGATCCGGCCGTGCACCACCCGCGTCACGAGCTTGGCGTGCAGGTCGGGGTAGGAGTCGAACAGCTCCCGGTACCGCTCGCGGAACGCGGCGCCGGAGCGGTCGGCCAGCACCTCCCCGGCCGGGAAGGTCGCCACCGGAACGTCGTCGACGTAGAAGCCGAGGAACCGGTCGAGGTCGCGGGCGTTGTAGGCGGCCAGTTGGCCGGCGACGATCTCCTCGGGAGACAACAAGGACCCCTTTCCTCGAAGCCCGCGGGTACGGGACGTCGGAATTTTCCCCGTGATCATGCCGGCGCGGAGGGCCGTTCCGGGCACCTGTTCGCTCCGGGCTCCCCCGGCGTCGAAGGTGACGCTGCGCCGCGATGTCGACAGCGGTGGGTGATGTGCGATGTTGACGTCATGAGCAGTCCTCCGGCCCGACCGTCCACACGGCACACTCCTGACCCGACGAGGCAGGTGGAGGCATCGCAGCACGGCGGCGAACCGTACCGTGCCGGTGCCACCGGCTGGGTCGTCCACGCCGTCCAGGCGATGGGCGGTCCGTCGTTCTGGTGCGGTCCCGACTACGGCGACGGCACGGCGGCGGGCCCGTTGGAGAGCGCGCTGTACTGGCCCGACCGCCGGTCGACCTACCGCGCGCTCATGCAGGCGTTCGGCTCGGTCGCCAACGCGAGCGCCAAGGGGTTCTCCCCCATCGAGCTGCCCGACCAGTCCGGCCGCTGACCCGTCGTGGGTGGGCGGACGGCCCACCCACGACGCCGGTCACCTCGGTGGCCAGGGCACGTCGCCGAGCACGGGCAGCAGCCACCCCTCCTCGCGGTCGAGGTGCGCCTCCAGCTCCTCCGCGAGCCGGTCCAGCTCGGCCCGGAAGCCGTCGGCGTCGGAGGCGGCCAGCAGCGCGAGCAGGTCGCCCTTGATCCGCGCCACGACCCGGTGCTCCTCGCGGAGCCGGTGCAGCGCGCCCGCCAGGTGCGGGTGGTGGACCTCGACGCCGGGGAAGACGTGCTCGTCCTCGCTCGTGTGGTGGAACGTCAGCGCCTCGCAGAAGGTCAGGCAGTGCTGCCGCAGCTCCAGCCCGAGCGCGCCGGGCGGTCCGGACTCGGCCCGGATCTGCCGCACCTGCTCGCGCAGCCAGGTGTGGACCTCCACGAGCTTGTCCGCCAGCGTGGTGACCCGCGCCGTGCGCGTGAGCACCACGACGGGCGGGGTCCGGGTGGTCCGGCGCTGGTGGTCGGCGTAGCCGGGCGCGGCCCGGACGACCAGCGCGAACAGCTCGTCCCGCCGCGCGCCCTCCGCGGGCGTCGCGACGGCGGTGAACGACTCGGTGCCCAGCTCGACCCGCACGGCGGGGTCGGCGAGGACGTCGTGGAACCAGTCGGGGTGGTGGTCCGCCCCGTCCGCGGAGCCGACGACCAGCAGGTGGTCGCCGTCGCGGACGAAGCCGAGCGGAACGGTGCGGTCGGGTCCGGACCGCGCGCCGGTGGTGGTGAGCAGGAGGAGGTCGCCGTCGGGGAAGGAGGCGACCTCGCCGCCGTTGGCGCGGAACTCGTCGATGACGGAACGGGTGAAGGACACGGTTGTGCTCCAGGAACGGGTGCGGTGCAGCTGGGGACGGAACCGGACGCACGCGCCGAGGTGCGGTCACTCGGGGTGCGTGGAGCGGTTACGTCGGACGCGGGAGGCTCATGGCGTGGTCCCGTGGGTGAAGGGGTGTCGCCCGGTCTCCGACCCGCCCACAGCTCTTCGGTCGGGACCACGCGCACCGCGCCACCATTAGAGCGAGCCCGCGATCCCCGTGTCAAACCACGGGTCCCCCCGCGCTCCGCACCGCGCCCACCCCGGCGACGACGACCAGGGCGACGGCGGCGACGTCCAGCGGGCCGAGGCGCTGGCCGAGGACGAGGTGGCCCGCCACCGCGGCGACGGCCGGTGAGAGGCTCATGAGGACCGCGAACGTCGACTGGCGCAGCGTCCGCAGGGACAGCAGCTCCAGGCTGTAGGGCAGTGCCGACGACAGCAGGGCCACGGCCGCGCCGAGCCCGAGCGCCACGGGGTGCAGCAGCGCGGTGCTCGCCCCGAACGGCAGGCTGATCACGGCGCTGACGGCCATGGCCAGCGCGAGGCCGTCGGCCTTGGGGAACCGGCTGCCCGTGCGGGCCGAGCACAGGATGTAGACCGCCCACATCGCGCCCGCGCCCAGCGCGAAACCGGCGCCCACGAGGTCCAGCCCGCCGAGCCCGCCGCGCCCGAGCAGCGCGACGCCCGCCAGGGCGAGGGCGGCCCACAGCCAGCTCGACGCGCGCCGGGCCGCGACGACCGACAGGGCCAGCGGACCCAGCACCTCCAGGGTGACCGCCGCGCCCAGCGGGATGCGGGCGACGGCCTGGTAGAACATCATGTTCATCGCGGCCAGCGCCACGCCGAACGCCCCGATGACGGCCCAGTCGGCCGGGCGGTGCCCGCGCAGCCGGGGCCTGCACACGGCGACCATGACCGCCGCGGAGATCGTCAGCCTCAGCGTCACGACCCCGAGGGGCCCGGCGAGCGGGAACACGAGCGCGGCCACGGCGGCGCCGAACTGCTGGGAGACGACACCGCCGAGGACCAGGCCGACGGGGACGGTCGCACGGGGCGCGGTGGTGGTCACGCACGCCACGCTACGAACGCAGGGAACGCCTGTGAAATGCCTGTCCTCCAGCGGTTATGCTTGCCGGACATGACCGTTGAGCTGCGTCACCTGCGCTGCTTCCTGGCCATCGCCGAGGAAGCGAACATCACCCGCGCCGCCGCCGTGCTGCACGTGGGGCAGCCCGCGCTGTCCCGCACGCTCCGGCAGCTGGAAGAGCACCTCGGTGTGCGGCTGGTCGACCGCTCGACCCACCACCTGCGCCTCACCGAGGCCGGGCACGCGTTCCGGACCAGGGCGGCGGCCGCCGTCGCCGCCGTGGACGACGCGCTGGACCCGGCCCGCGTCGGCACGTGGCCGCTGCGCCTCGGGCACGCGTGGGCCGCGCTCGGCGACCGCACGACGACGTTGCTGCGGCGCTGGCGGGAGACCCACCCGGACACCCCGCTGGAGCTGCTGCGGATCACCGACCCGACCTCGGGCCTGGCGGCGGGCAAGACCGACGTGGCGGTGGTGCGCGGGCGGACCGACGGGCCCGGAGCGCCGCTGACGACCGAGCCCCGGCTGGCGGCCGTGCCCACCGGCGGCGACCTGGCGGAGCGCTCGACGCTGGAGCTGGCCGACCTCGTCGACCAGGTGGTCACCCTGAACCCGCCGACCGGCACCACGACGATGGCGCTGTGGCCCGCGGCGGCGCGGCCGAGCCGGACGCTGGTCGTGGCCAACACCGACGACTGGCTGGCCGCCATCGCGGCGGGCCGCGGCGTCGGCGTCACGACGACCGCCGTGGCGGGCATCCACGCCTACCCCGGCGTCACCTACGTCCCGCTCACCGACGCGCCGCCCGTGCCGGTCCACCTGGTGTGGACCGACCCGCCGCGCCACCCGGCGATCCCGGCGCTGCTCGCGCTGGCCCGCGAGGTCCTCGCGGGCTGAAACCCGGTTGCCCCCGCGCCGCCGGTCGTGGTCGGCTGCCGCGATGGACAAGCAGGCGGTGCTGGCCGCGTTCGACCACCAGGTCCGCAGGCACCCGACGACCGACGGCGAGGTCGAGCGCGACCCCGACGTCATCCGCACGATCAGCCCCGGCTGGACCGGCGTGGAGTGGTCCTCCGTGGACGCCTCCCGAGCCGACGCCGTGATCGCCGCCCAGGTGCGGCGGTTCGCGGGCACGCCCTGGGAGTGGAAGCACTACTCCTACGACTCCCCCGCCGACCTGCCCGACCGACTCGCCGCCGCCGGGTTCACCCCGGAGCCGCCGGAGACCCTGCTGGTCGCCGAGATCGCGGACCTGCGCCTGGACGTGGCGCCGCCGGAGGGCGTGGAGCTGGTGCCGGTCGTCGACCGGGCCGGGGTCGACGCGCTGGTGGCCGTGCACGACGAGGTGTTCGGCGGCGACCACGCGGCCGTCGGGGACCTCGTGCTGGCCGGGCTGGACCGCGACCCGAGCACGCTCGCGGCCGTGGTCGCGGTGGCCGGGGGCACGCCGGTGTCCGCCGCGCGGGTGGAGTTCCACCTCGGCACCGAGTTCGCGAGCCTGTGGGGCGGCGGCACGCTGCCGGGGTGGCGCGGGCGGGGCGTGTTCCGGGCGCTCGTGGCGTTCCGGGCGGCGCGGGCGGCGGCACGCGGGTTCCGCTACCTCCAGGTCGACGCCACCGCCGACAGCCTGCCGATCCTGCGGAGGCTGGGGTTCGTCGACCTCGCGACCACCACGCCGTTCACCCACCCCTGACCGTCAGACGATGAACCCGAGCCTGCTCGGGGTCCCGTTGAGGACGTTCTCGCGGTGGGTGCGGAAGTTCATCGCCGAGAACAGGCTGCCGCCGTCGGCCAGCATCGCGAGCACGGCCTCCTCGCTCGCGTTGATCGCCTCGGCGGTGGCCACGGCGGCGGTGAGGCGCTCGACGGACGTCACCAGCACCCCGTCGTCGTCGCCGAGCACGAGCGCGCCGGGGCGGATGTTCACGCCGCCGCAGCGGATCGGCACCTGCGTGCGCGGCGGCACGAGCGCGGTGCCGGACCGCGGGCAGCTTCCGCGCGCGTAGACGGTGAACCCCAGGGCCTTCAGGGTGTCGAGGTCGCGGACCAGTCCGTCGACCACGATGGCGGACAGGCCCCTGCGGTGGGCCTCGGTGGCGAACAGGCCCCCGGCGACGGCGACCACCGGGGTCGTGGACGCGTCGACGACGAGCACGTCACCGGCCTGCGCGAACTCCAGGCCCTCCAGGACCGAGAGCAGGTCGCCGTCGGAGTGGACGGTCACCGCGCGGCCGGCGACGGTGCCCGTCCCCGAGACCCGGCGGATGCCGTGGTCCATCGTCGGGAGGCTCTTGTCGGCGTCGCTGACCACGGAGACGGGCAGGAGGCGGGCGCGGGTCAACAGGGTGTCGAGGTCCATGGGGGAACCCTAGGGCGACCGGTCGGCCCCCGCGGGGGTCGCGACGGCGTCGCCCGCGCCGAAACCGGTGGCACGGGCCACGATCCGGCCCGCTTCCACCCGGACGGCGGACTCGGTGGTGTCGCCGACCGAGGGCACGCCCGCCGCGGCGGCGAGGAACCCGCGGTCGTCGACGACGACCCGCAGCCGCGGCCACGCCGAGCGCGGGAACGCCCCGCGCAGGTGGTTGCGGAGTTCGGTGACGGTGAGCCGGACCAGCGGCGCCAGCTCGTCGGGCTGCCCGGTGACCACCACGGCGGTGACGGCGGCGCCCGCGCGCAGGGCGGCCTCGACCGCGGCGACCCGGTGCGTGCCCAGCACCAGCACCACGCCGTCGAGCGGCGCGGGCTCGCCGGTGAGCAGGTCGGTCGCGGGCACCGGCTCCCACGGCTCGTCCACGACGTGCGCGGCGGCGGCGAGGTGCGGGTCGAACCACCGGTCGTCCAGGTCGAGGTCCGCGAGCTGCTCGCAGGCGCGGACGACGTTGAAGATCTCGCCGAAGCCGGGCGCGGCGGCGGCCAGCGCGGTCGCGCCGTGCAGCGCGGTCAGCGCGGCCTCGGCGACCCGGACCAGCCGTCCGGCGGTCGGGTCCAGCCGTTCCAGCGCGAGGCCGAGCACGATGGCGTCCAGCATCAGCAGCTGGGCGTACGGGAGGCGCGTGACCTCGTCGGCCATGACCTCCGGGACCAGGTCCACGCCGAGGCGGGCGGCACCGTGGGCGGGGTCGGTCGCCATCGGCAGCCCGGCGACCCACGTGCGGGCGAGCAGGCCGAGCGCCTCGCGGACCGTGCGGCCGGGTTCGGTCGACGGCTCGGGGGCGCGGGCGGCGGCGTCGGCCAGCACGGCGAAGTACAGGGACCGCTTGCCGGGGAAGTTGGAGTAGACGGCGCCGCGGGTGAGGTCGGCGCGGTCGGCGATGCCGTCGACCTTGGCGTCCCGGAAACCGCGTTCGGCGAACTCGGCCCTGGCGGCGGCCAACACCCTGGCGCGGTTGCGCTCCTGCGTCTCCGCCCTGGTCAGCCGGGCCATCGTCCTCCTGCCGTGGTCACGGCCCCCAAGATACCGCGATCACGCGCACGGTCACGTCGTCCGGGCCCGCCCCTGGACGGCGTCCCGCCGAGCCCGGCGGGCTGGAGCCCGACGCCGCCCGGAGGTGATCGGGACCAGCGGGAACAGGTGGCCCGGCGAGGGCGGGGACACGAACGGCACGCGCACGGGAACCTCCTAGCGGGAGAAGAGGGTCATCGTCACGCCGGGGGCGAGGTCGCGGAGGCCGGTCGGGGCGAACCCCCGGCGGCGGTACAGGGCCACGGCGGGCAGGTTCGCCGTGCCGGTGGCGACCACGGTCCGGGCGGCGGGTTCCAGCCGGTCCAGCTCGTCGAGCAGCGCGCTCGCGACGCCGGTCCGGTGCGCCCTCGGGTGCACCACCAGCCGGCAGATGTCGAGCGTGCCGTCGTCGAGCCTGACCCACGACACCGCGCCGGTCAGGCCCTCGGTGCCGAGGAACGACTCGCCGCACGAGCGCAGGTCGTCCGGCGACTCGTGCAGCGGCGGGATCGCGTCGAACCCGATCAGCTCCGCCTCCACGGCGTACGCGGCGCGCTGCAACTCCCACAGGCCGCGCAGGGTGTCGGGGTCGGACAGGTCGAGTCGGCGGATCACGGCGGGGTGTGCGGACGGGGTCACCACCCTCCCACCGTAGCCGGCGATCCAGGATCACGTCGTCGAGCGCCCATTATTCCCTATCTTCCACTCACTGAAATCAGATAGGGTAGTTTGCGGAACATGTCCGCAGAGCTCTACTCCGTCGAGCAGGTCGCCGAGAAGCTCGGCCTGCACGTCCGCACGGTCCGCAACTACGTGCGGGACGGGCGGCTGAAGGCCGTCCGGATCGGCAAGCAGTACCGGATCGCGCGGGAGGACCTCGACGAACTGGTGGGGCAGGCGCCCTCGGCGTCGCCGCCCGCGTCCCGGCACGTGGAGGTGTCCAGCGTCGTGCGCGTGGACGGGATCTCCGCCCGCGACGCCGATCGGATCATCACGCTGCTCATGGCGCTGGTCAACGGACCTCGGGACGGTGACGGGCCGCTGCGCGTCGAGACGATGCACGATCCGGAGCGGTCGAACCTGAAGATCATCGTGCTGGGGAGCGCCGACACGACGAGCGAGCTGCTGAAGGGCATCGGAATGATCACGGGGGAGGACGGATGAGCGAGATCTACCGCACGGCCGCGGGTGGTGAGGCCGTGCGCGAGCGGTACCGGACCGCGCTGGACGAGTGGCCGGTGCCCGCGACGCGCCTGCGGCTGGACACCCGTGCGGGCGAGACGTTCGTGCTGGTCAGCGGGCCCGTCGACGGGCCGCCCGTGGTGGCGCTGCACGGCTCCGGCGGGAACGCGACGACGTGGATGGCCGACATCGCCGTCTGGGCCCCGCACCTGCGGGTGCACGCGGTCGACGTGATCGGCGAACCGGGGCTGAGCGCTCCGGTCCGGCCCGAGCTGGGCTCGTCCGCGCACGTGGAGTGGCTGGACGACGTCGTCGACGGGCTGGGCCTGGACCCGACCGCCCTGCTGGGGATGTCGCTGGGCGGCTGGCTCGCGACGGAGTACGCGAGCAGGCGACCCGAACGGGTCTCGCGGCTGGTCCTGCTCGCGCCGGGCGGCTTCGGGCGGCGAACGTTCGGCTGGGTCCCCCGCGCCCTGCCGTTCCTCGCGCTGGGCGCGTGGGGGCGGCGGCGGGTCGTGCGGATCGTGACCGGCGCCGACCTCGGCCCGGTGGCGACGTCGATCGGCGCCACCTTCGGGGAGTTCCGGCCCCGCAGGGAGATCCCGGTGTTCCCGGACGCGGTGCTGGAGCGGTTGACGATGCCCGTGCTGGTGGTCGTCGGCGACCGGGATGCGATGATCGACTCCGCCGGGACCGTCCGCCGGGTGGCTGCGCTGGTGCCGCACGCCGACGTCCGGGTCGTCGACGGTGCCGGGCACCTGCTGCTGGGGCAGGCCGGAGCGGTGCTGGAGTTCCTGCGATGACCGGGGTGCTGAGGCTGTCACCGGACGGCCCGCGGCTGCGGGTCGAGCAGGACGCCGCCGACGTGATCGGCGAGGCGTGGTCGGTGTCCGCGCACACGGTGGTGGTTCCGGTGGAACGGCTGGACGAGGGGTTCTGGACGTTGAGCACGCGGGTCGCGGGCGCGGTCGTCGGGAAGTTCGCCACCTACCGGCTGCGGCTGGTCGTCGTCGGGGACATCTCCGAGCGTCTCGCCGCCAGCGCGACGCTGCGGGCGTTCGTCGACGAGGCGAACCGGGGACGCGAGGTGGCGTTCGTGGAATCGTTCGAGGGGTGACCCCGGCGGGGACGTCGGGCGGACGCGGGGGGTGGGGGCGATGAGGGTCCTGTTCAGCTTCGTCGGGGGCGGCGGGCACTTCCAGCCGATGGTGCCGCTGGCGCGGGCCGCGGCGGCGGCGGGTCACGCGGTGGCGTGCACGGGTGCGGCGGCGTTGCTGCCGCTGGTCGAGCGGGAGGGGTTCACGGCGTTCGCGTCCGGGCCGAGCCGGGTGGCCGCCGCCGAACGGCGACCGCTGCTGCCGCTGGACCGGGAGCGCGAGGAGCGGGACGTGCGGGAGGGGTTCGCGCGCAGGACCGCCCCGGAGCGGGCGGACGCGGTGCTGGAGCTGATCGGGCGGTGGCGGCCGGACGTGGTGGTGTGCGACGAGATGGACTTCGGGGCCATGGTCGCGGCCGAGCGGGCGGGGATCCCGCACGTGCCGGTGCTGGTCATCGCGTCCGGGTCGTTCCTGCGGCCGGACGTCGTGGCCGAGCCCCTGGAGGGGCTGCGGGCCGCCCACGGGCTGCCCGCCGATCCGACCATGACGATGCTGAGCCGCGACCTGGTGCTGTCGCCGTTCCCGCCGTCGTTCCGCGACCCGGCGTTCCCGCTGCCGCCCACGGCGTTCTCCTTCCGGGCGGCGGTCGACGGCCCTCCGCCCGCGCCGATCGCCGTGCCGGAGGACGTGCCGACGGTGTACTTCACCCTGGGCACGATCTTCAACATGGAGTCCGGCGACCTGTTCACGCGGGTGCTGGACGGGCTGCGGGAACTGCCCGCCCACGTCGTGGTGACCGTGGGCGGGCAGATCGACCCGGCGGAGTTCGGCCCGCAGCCGCCGCACGTGCGGATCGAGTCGTACCTCCCGCAGGACACGGTGCTGCCCCGCTGCTCCGTCGTCGTGTCGCACGGCGGTTCCGGCACCGTCCTGGGCTCGCTGGCCCACGGCGTGCCGTCCGTGCTGATCCCGATGGGCGCCGACCAGCCGCACAACGCCGACCGGTGCGCGGCGCTCGGTGTCGGCGTGTCGCTGCACGCCGAGCACGCGACGTCGGCGGAGATCCGGGACGCGGTCGCGACCGTGCTCACCGACCCGGCCTACCGGCGGGCGGCGCGGCGGGTGCGCGACGACATCGCCGCGCTGCCCGACCAGACCGCCGCGCTGGCGCTGCTGGAGGACCTGGTGGCCTCCCGGACGGGCAGGCGCCCGACGTCAGGTCCCTGAACCCGGTCCGGCGCCGGGGGGTTCCGGCAGCTCCGCCAGGGGGCGCGGTTCGGGGGCCGACGCGTCCGGGAGCGCGAGCGCGTCGACCGGCAGCGGGCTCGGGCCGTCCCCGGACGGCGCGCCCGCGGGGCCCGGCCGTCCCAGGACGTCCAGCGGCAGCGGGCGCGGTGCCTCACCGCCCGCGGCCGCCCCGGCGGGCGGCGACTCGTCTGCGCTGCCCGAGATGTGGATGGTCACGCTGGTTCCCATGGGAGTCTCCCGCCGGTCAGAGGTAGGCCTGGGTGATGTTGTCGCCGCCGTCCAGGACGACGAACGCCTGCTTGTCGTTCGCCTTCGCGGCGGTCAGCACCAGGTGGACGTTGGTCGTCCCGTCGGTGGCGTTGGGCAGGATCTTGTGCCAGGCCGAGGTGCTCGCCAGGTGCGCCCAGGCGTTCTGCGAGTGGTGGCTGGCGAAGATCTGGTTGATGGTCGTCCACATCGGAGGGTCACCTTCCCGCTCAGAGGAGATACGCGTCGTAGACCGACGTGGCGTCGGCTGTGATCGAGACCTTCTTGCCGTTGGCGCGCGCTTCGGTGAGGACCGCCAACATGTTCGTGACGCCGTCGGGGTTCCCGGCCCGCACCTGGCGCCAGCCGAGGCCGGCGAGCGCGGCCCACGCGTTGCCCGAGTGGTGGCTGGCGAAGACCATGTCGACGGCGAGGTCGCCGTACCACTGCGGTCCCGTCGCCTTCGTCCGCACGGTCATGGTGGCGCCGGGCGCGGAGATCTCCTCGATCTCCAGCCCCGACGCGCTGCCGTCCCACCAGTTGCTGTTCGGCGCGGTCGCGCTGCCGAACGCCGGGGCCGCGGGTCCGCCGTGCAGGTCCTCGCTGTCGCCCGCGTTGGCCCGGTGCTCCAGGTCGAAGCGGTTGTCGGCCTGCTCCAGCGAGAGCTCGTAGTGCAGGGCCGGGGTCATCTGCTCGTTGCTGTTGTCGCCCGTCTCGTCGACGTGCCAGATGGCCAGCCCCGCGTCCGGCACCGCCGTGTCGCGGCCCGCCTGCCGCCGGTTCTCCATGATGAAGTACTCGGTGGCCGACCTCCGGTGGACGAGGAAGTCGTTGCTGCCCGCGGCGATCGACGTGGTCGTGCCGGGGGTCAGGGTGGTGAGCCTCGACGTCCACCCGGCCGCGTTCTTCAGGTAGGCGTCGACCTGCACCGGGTTGGTGTCCGATCCCCCGAAGCACATGAGGCAGTAGTGGCCGACGCCGTTGCCGACGAGGACGCTGTCGTAGTCGTAGAGGTCGGGGAAGTCGCAGACCATGTGGCCGTTCTCGTGGCAGAACGTCCGCAGCGTCAGCCTGGTCCCGAGGTCGGTGATCTGGTAGTCGGAGAACGTCCTGGTCGCCGAGGCCGCGTACGGCGTCGCCAGCGCCCACGAGTGCGGCCAGAGGCCTTCGGACCAGTTGTTCACCCGGTCCCCCGCGTAGAACAGGCTCAGCGCGTGGACGAAGCCGCCGCTGTCGCTGCTGAGGACCGAGAAGTCGAACCCGCTCGCCTTGAGGTGGTCGAGCGCCTCCTTGATCAGCTCCTGCGCGCGGGTGCCGTACGGGATGGCCCGGTCCGTGTAGTGCGCGCGGGGGTGCTCCGCGCGGTGGTAGGCCGCCACCCGGTTGCGGTACCGGAGCTTGCCGTCGGACACCGCGAGGAAGTAGTCGTAGGCGGACCCGTTGTTGCCGAAACCGGTGAAGCCGACCTGGTTGCAGAAGTTGTCGACGTCGTTCCTCGTGATCGTCGCGGGCACGTCCGGGAACTCCACGAGGAGCACCAGCCCCGTGTAGTCGCCGACGGTCGCCGCGGGCGGCGGGGCACCGGCCGGACCGTCGGCCGCGCCGCGCTGGGCGAGCCTGGCCCGTCGCCGGACCTGCCAGCGGGGCTCGCCGCCCAGTTCCTCGCGGACGGTCCGCGCGCGGGCGGTCACGGCGGAGCGGGCGGCGCGCAGGTGCGGCGGCAGGGCGAGCGCCCGCGCGTCGGCGGCCACCGTCTCGCCGCTCGGGACGAGGTCACCGCTGTCGGTGTCGAGCGCGGCGAAGTGGTAGAAACCGCTGTCGGGATCCGGGACGACCGTGTAGCCGTCGGTGGTCTCGAAAACGGCGCTGAACTGGTTCCCCCAGCCGCGGACCTGGAATTCCGATCCGTCCGGATTGCGAAAGGTGAACTGTTCACCCACGAATGGACTGGGCATGTCTTCGGCCCTCCCCGGTCGAGTGGTATCGGCTTCCCCCGCGTCGTCGCCGAGCCGTGAGGAGCCTCTGCTGGGGTAATCGGCGGTCGCGGGGAAAGCGCGCCGGCCTCCGGGCCAGGTTCAGCCGAACGGAGCAGTCACGCTGGCCGAACGCCGCACCCGCTCGGCCGTCGCCGGGAGGACGGGCGCACCGGGTCCCGGCGGTCGGTCACCACCCGCTGCCGGGCCACCAGGTCTGGGCGTCGATCTCGCGCTGGTCGGCTTCCCGTTCGCGCCGACGCACCTGGCGTTCCTGCTGGTCGAGCAGGTGGGCGACCTGGTCCTGCTCGGCCTGGCGCCTCCCCAGTTCGGCCGCGCGGGAGTCCAGTCCCCGCTCGCGCTCGTCGTTGCGCGTCTCGCACCGGTGGAGCCAGCGCTCCCGTTCGTCCCCCTCGGGCCGGTGCGTGGTTCGGCCGTGGCACAGGGCAGCGGCCGACACGGCCGACTCCCGGTCGACCAGGTCCTGCTGCCGGGCCTTCTCGCCGTCCTCGACCGAGCCGGTCATGTCATCGCCCCACCTCGTCCACCTGTCGAGCATGGCAGCACTCCGCATTTCGCGACGATTCCGAAGCCCCGATCCGCACCTCGGCTGAAAGGAATTCGCGAACCGCCCTCGGTCGGCCGCTCCGACGCCCACCGGTCGTCGCGGCGGATTGTCCAGCGGTGGCAAGGCGATCGAAAACGCGTCGGCATCCGGTTCGCGATCGCGTCCCGGAACCCGCCCCCGGTAGTACCACCCCACTGGCATCGAATCGGATCGATTGGGAATCGATTGCGCTGGTCCCGACCGAGCGGCGGCCCGTCACCAGGGCACGGCGCCGTCGGCGTCGAACAGCCCTCCGGTCGGGCCGTCGTCCGGCAGCGTGGCGAGCCGGATCGCGACCCTGGCGCCGTCCGCGGGCGTGCTCGTCCCCCGGAAGCCGTTGAGGTCGGTCGCCACGTAGCCGGGGCAGGCGCCGTTGACCTTGACGGCGGTGCCGGCCAACTCCTTGGCGTACTGGACGGTGAGCGCGGTGAGGTAGGTCTTCGACGGCGAGTAGGCCGCGCTGACGCCGCCGAAGTCGACACCGGGGGTGGACTGGAGGGTCAGGGAGCCGACGTGGCTGGACTGGTTGACGATCCTCGGGTGTTCGGAGCGGCGCAGCAGCGGCAGCATCGCGTTGGTGACCCGGATGACGCCGACGACGTTGGTCTCCAGCACCGCCCGGACGTCGTCCGGGGTGGCGGTCGAGGGCGTGTCCGGCCACGCCCCGGCGACACCCGCGTTGTTGACCAGCACGTCCAGCCGCCCGGCCCGCTCCTCCAGCAGCACGGCGGCGGCCCGCACGCTCGCGTCGTCGGTGACGTCCAGCGGCACGCCGAACGCGTCGACGCCCGCCGCCCGCAGCGCCGCCACGGCGTCCTCGCGCCGCCGCTCGTCCCTCGCCCCGATCCCGACGCTCCAGCCCAGCGCGCCGAGCCCGGCCGCGATCTCGTACCCGATCCCCTTGTTCGCGCCGGTGATCAACGCGGTCGTCCGTTCGTTCATGCCGTTGATCGTGGCCGCGCGGCGGCCGGGCACCAACACCGTCTGGGTGGTGCGTCGATACCCTGGCGGTATCGATCGGCCGGTAGGCTGGAGCCGTGGAGACGCGGGAGCTGCGGTACTTCGTCGCGGTCGCCGAGGAGCTGCACTTCGGCCGTGCCGCCCAGCGCCTCGGCATCGCCCAGCCGCCGCTGTCGCGGACGATCGCCCAGCTCGAACACCGGCTCGGCGTCGCGCTGCTGGACCGCACGAGCCGCAGGGTGGCGCTCACCGGAGCCGGGTCGGTCCTGCTGGCCGAGGGGCGGGCGGTCCTCGGGGCGCTGGCCGCGGCCGAGCGGCGGACCCGGCACGCCGCGACGAGCACGCCCGCGCTCGTGCTGGCCGCCAAGACCGGCGCGTCGGGCGACCTGCTGGCGAAGCTGCTCGACGCCTACGCCGCCGAGCCGGGCGCGGTGGCCGTGGACCTGCTGCTGTGCGAGTCCCAGCCCCAGCGCCCGCTGCACGACGGCCGGGCCGACGTCGCGCTGCTGCACCTGCCGTACGACTCGACGGCCGACCTGGACACCGAGGTCCTGACCACCGAGGGCCAGGTCGCCGTCCTGCCGACCTCGCACCCGCTCGCCCGCCGGTCCCACGTCCGGACGGCGGAGGTCGGCTCGCTGCCGGGCCTCCCGATGGCCCGCTGGCCCGGCCCCGACGGCACCTACCCCGACGGTCCCGGCGCCGAGGTCCGCAACCAGACGCAGCTCTTCCAGCTGATCGCGCTCGGCCGCACCACGGTGGTCCTGCCGGAGTCCTGCCGCGCCGCCCTGCTCGACGGCCTGACCGCCGTGCCGGTCGTGGACGCGCCGCCCGTGACGACCGTCGTCGCCTGGCCGCCGCACAGCCGGTCCCGAGCGCTCGCCGACCTGGTCCGCACGGCCACCCTCCTCTGAGCGCTCACTCCCCCGGCCGGTCGGCCCAGGTCATCGGCGACGTGCGCAGGCCGGCCCGCACGGCGGCGTGCACGGCGCGCGCCAGCCGGGCGCCCTGCACGGACCGGGGCCCGCCGTAGGGCTCGGTCGGACCCGTCGTCGGGCACAGCAGCACGGTGGCGTCGGTCGGGGTGCCGGTGCCGGGCACACCGCCCTCCAGCAGCGCCTGGGCCTTGGCCTCCGCGACGGTCGCCACGGCGTTGACCAGCGCCGCGGGCGTCAGCCGCACGGGGAACCAGCCCACGACGTTGATCGTGCCCGGCAGCCACGCCAACTCCTCGTCGCCCGCCGCCCAGGTCGGGTGGGCGCCGATCCCGGTCGTCGCCGTGACGGTCACCCCCCGGTCGGTCACGGTCTCCGCCCGGTGCACGTCCAACGCCGTGAGCACTCCGGTGCCGGGTCCGGTCGCCCCGCACGCGGCGGCGAGCGCGGCCACGTGCTCGCCGGGGTCGTCGCGGTCGTAGTCGGAGCGCACGGTGGCGTTGAGGACCCAGTTCCGCTCGCCGAGGCCGCCACCGTGCACGGCGGACGAGATCGCCAGCCACGGCCGGTCGGCCCGCCACAGCAGCACCGGTCGGCCCTCGACCTCGTGGTGCTCCAGCCTCACCCGGCTCCCCCCGCCCGGACCCGGAACGCCCGGTGGGCGAGCAGCACGCGGGCCGCCGTCCAGCCCGGCATCTCCGGGAGCGGCACGAAGGCGGTGCCGCCCAGCGGCAGCGGCACCGTGACGAGGCCGCTGACGGTGACGAACGGGGACTCGCGGGAGCAGGCCGTCATCCGGGCCCGGTCGGGTCCTCCGCAGGTCGGCGGCGGCTCGCCGAACGGGAAGCAGGCCTGCACGGCCGAACCGCCGGCCCCACCGCCGACGTCGAGCAGGCGCGCACCGCGTCCGAGCCGGGCCCGCCCGCCCACGGCGTGCGGCGCCGCGCCGGGGAGGTCCTGCGTGCGGTGCTCCGGCGCGAGGTCCTCGGTGGGGCCGGCGGCGGTCACGCCCGGAAGCCGAACGACGCGACGAAGGCGAAGTTCTCGGACGAGTTGCTCAGCCGCACCAGCAGGAAGTCGTCGTACAGGCCGGGCGGCACGTCGGTGTCGACCTGGACGCGGACCCCGACGAAGGCGGGGAACGCCAGCCCCGAGAGGTCGACCTCCACCTCCTTGACGTTGTCGTCGGCGCTGGTGAGCCGTTCACGGGCCAGGACGGTGCGGTTGGCGTGGTTGGGCTGGGTGGGGTCGGGCACGTAGGCCGCGACGGTGATGAGGTGGCCGGGGTAGCCCTGGAACGTCTGCACGTCCCTGGTGCGCACGACGAGCGTCGTCGTGTCCGGCGCCGACTGGTCGGTCTTGTCTAGGGTGATGGGCAGTTCGACGCCAAGGCCGCTGTAGGCGGCGTCGCCGTGGATCCCGGGCTCGTCGCCCAGGTGCGTCCGGCCCTGCCAGATGAGTTCCGCCTGTGCGCTCAACGCCATGATGTCCTCCTGGTTCCGTTGTCAGGTACCTGTCCGTCGTCGGGGTGGGGTCGGGCCGCCGCCGGGCAGCCGCGCGGGACCGTCGGCGCGGGTGCGGTGTTCCACGGCGGGCCTCCTCGGGGTCAGCGGGTCCTGACGGGCACGACCACCGGCCGGTCGTCGGCGTCGATCACCCGCACCCTCGCCTGGTAGTGGGTGGCGAGCACCTCTTCGGTGATCACCTCGCGCGGTGTGCCCTCGGCGACCACTCGGCCACCGGCCAGCAGCACGACCCGGTCGGCGTACGCGCCCGCGGTCGACAGGTCGTGCATGGTCGTCAGGACGGTCAGCTCGTGGTCGTGGCGCAGGTCGTCGACGAGGTCGAGCACGTCCTGCTGGTGGCCGATGTCGAGGGCGCTGGTCGGTTCGTCGAGCAGCAGGAGCCGCGTCTGCTGCGCGAGGGCGCGGGCGAGGAACACCCGTTGCAGCTCGCCGCCGGACAGCGTCACCAGCACGCGGTCGGCGAAGTCCAGCAGCTCCAGCCGGACCAGGACGTCGCGCACCACCTCCAGGTCGGCCCGCGACTCGCGGCCGAACCGGGGCAGGTACGGGGTGCGGCCGAGCAGCGCGTAGTCGAGCACCGTGATGCCCGGCGGCACGATCGGCGACTGGGCGACCGAGGCCAGGACGCGGGCCCGGTCGCGGTGCCGCATCCGCCGCACGTCCCGGCCGAACAGCCGCACGTCGCCGGTCGCGGGCACCAGCCCGCTGACCGCGTTGAGCAGGGTCGACTTGCCCGCGCCGTTGGGGCCGATGACGGCGACCCACTCGCCCGCGGTGACGGTCAGGTCGATCCCGTCGAGGATGCGGCTGCCGCCCAGCTCCACCCGCACGTCACGGGTGGCGATCACCGGTTCGGGGGCGGTCACGACCGCGTCCCCGTGCTGGTGCGCAGCACCAGGACGAAGAACGGCGCGCCCAGGAACGCGGTGACGACGCCGATCGGGATCTCGGCGGGCGCGGCGGCGGTGCGCGCCACCAGGTCGGCCAGCACCAGGAACGCGCCGCCCACCAGCATCGAGACCGGGAGGATGGTGCGGTAGCCCGCGCCCGCGAGCAGCCGCACGGTGTGCGGCACGATGATGCCGACGAACCCGATCAGGCCCGAGACCGACACCGCCGCCGCGGTGCCCAGCGACGCCACCGCGGTCAGCACGTACCGCGTGCGCCGCGGGTCCAGCCCCAGCCCGGAGGCCTCGGCGTCGCCCACCGACAGCACGTCCAGGTCGCGCCGGTGCAGCAGCACGACCACGGCGGTCACCACCGCGTAGGGCAGCACCAGCAGGACGTCGCGCCAGCCCGCCGTGCCGAGCCTGCCGAGCAGCCACGAGTAGACCTCGCGGATGGCGTCGGCGTCGCGCTGCATCAGGAACGTCTGCCCGGCGGACAGGAACGCGGACACCGCGACGCCCGAGAGGATCAGGGTGGCGGGCGACCGGTCGCCCGCCGCGCCGCCCCGCGCGGCCAGCGCGTAGGTCAGGGCCACGGCGGCGACGGCGCCGACGAACGCGGCCAGCGGGGTGGCCAGCGGCAGCACCGTGGCCGCACCGCCGTCCGCGCCGCGGCGCAGCGTGATCACCGCGGTGACGCCGAGCCCGGCGCCCGCCGCCACACCGAGCAGGTGCGGGTCGGCCAGCGGGTTGCGGAACACGCCCTGGTAGCAGGCGCCCGCCAGGGCCAGCAGCCCGCCGACGAGCAGGCCGAGCACGACCCTGGGCAGGCGCAGGTCGAGCAGCAGCGCCCGTTCCCGCTCCGACAGGCCGCTGTCCAGGTCGACGCCCGGCAGCAGGCTGAGCAGTTCCGCGGCCACGGAGCCGGGCGGCAGGGTGACCGGGCCGGTGCTCACGCCCACGAGCAGCGCGGCCACGACCACCACCAGACCCGCCACCAGCCACACCGCGCGCAGCCGAGGGGGCCGCAGCGGGACCGGAGAGGGGACCCGCCGCGCGGACGTGCCGTCCGCGAGCGGCTTCACCACGACGAGCGGCCGTTCATCGGACCTCGCCCGCCGCGTCCGCGATCGTCCGGACCAGGTCCACCACGCGCGGGCCCCAGCGCGAGGCGATGTCGTCGTCCAGGGGCACGACGCGGTTCGTGCGCACCGCCGTGATGCCGCTCCAGCCCGGCCGGGCCTTGACCGTGTCCGGGGTCTGCCCGCAGCACTTCGTGTCGGCGAGGAAGATCAGGTCCGGATCGGCCTGGAGCAGGAACTCGGCCGACAGCTGCGGGTAGCCCCCGTTGACCTGGCTCGACTCGACCGCGTCCGCCACGTTGACCAGCCCCAGCCTGCCGAACAGCTCCCCGATGAACGTCTGCCCGGTCACCGAGTACAGCGCCTGGTCCAGCTCGTAGTAGTAGGTGGGCTTGTCCTGCCGCTGCGGCGTGTCCGCGACGATCTTGGCGATGTCGTCCTTCATGCGCGTGACGACGTCGGCCGCCTCGGCGGTGTGGCCGGTGAGCCTGCCCAGCTCGGTGATCTGGGTGTAGCTGTCGTCCAGGGTGCGGGCCGGGGGCGCCAGGTAGACCGGGATCCTCAGCGTGCCGAGCTGGTCCACGATCTGGTTGAGGTCGTTGGAGATCACGACCAGGTCGGGTTCGTGGCCCGCGATGGCCTCGGCGCTGGGCTGGAAGCCCGACAGCGCCGACCTCGGCGCCTCGGCCGGGTAGGTGGAGTTGTCGTCGACCGCCTCGACCTGCTCGCCCGCGCCGATCGCGAAGAGCATCTCGGTCGCCGACGGCGCCAGCACCACGATCCGGGTGGGCTTCTCCTCCAGCGTCAGCGTGCCCGCGGTGACCGGGAACCCGGCCGACCCGGCGGGTGGCGCGGGCGGGCGCGCGGGCGTGGACGAGCCGCACGAGCCTGCCAGGACGGCCAGCGCCACCACGAAAGCGGACACGCGGACGTGCTTCACCATCGGAACGTTCTCCCCCTGTCGAGCCGACCACCGCGAATCCTCACGGACCGGGTTCGCCACGTCGACACCTCCCCGAGCACGTCATCATCCCCGATCGGATCCGGCGGTGCCACTTCGGTTCGGCCTACTCACCTTCGCCCGAACCGACGCCCCGCCCGTGGTCGGAGCCGTGCGACGCGGTGGTGCGGTTCCGCACGTACCGTGTGCCGGACCGCTCAGCCGTCCCGGAGGTTCGACGATGCACTCGTTCCGCACGCCCGACGGCGTCACGCTGGGGGTCGAGCACTTCGGCGACGCGTCGGACCCCCTCGTCCTGCTCGCGGGCGGCACGACCATGCTCTCCTGGCCCGACGCGCTCTGCGGGGCGCTCGCACTCGGCGGGCGCCACGTCGTGCGCTACGACCTGCGCGACTCCGGCACCTCGACGACCGTCGACCCCGAGGCGCCCGCCTACTCGCTCCGCGACCTCGCGGCCGACGCCGCCGCGCTCGCCCGCGGCCTCGACGACCGGCCCGCGCACCTGGCGGGGATCGGCGTCGGCGGGATGGTCGCCCAGGTCGCCGCGCTCGACCACCCCACCGCGTTCTCGGCGCTCACCCTGGCGGGAACGCGGCCCGTCGCACCTGGTCCGGTCGACGACGACCTGCCCGACCACGACGCGGCGGCGATGGGCCCGCTGTTCGCCCTCCCGATGCCCGACTGGTCCGACCGCGGCGCCGTGGCGGAGTTCGCCGCCGCGAGCGCGGAGGTCCTCGGCGACGACCCCGCCGCGGCACGGGCGGTCGCCGAGCGCGTCTTCGACCGCACTCCGGGCACCGACCCCGCCGTCCGGGTGGCCAACCACCTGGGCGTGGTGTTCTCCAGGCTCGACTGCGCGCCGCGCTGGCGCGAGCGGCTGCCGGAGATCGCGGTGCCGACGCTCGTCGTGCACGGCCGCCGAGACCCGTTCTTCCCGCTGGGCAACGGTGAGGCGCTCGCCCGCGAGATCCCCGGCGCACGACTGCTGGTGCTCGACCGGGCCGCGACCGCGATCCCCGGCTCGGCCGCCGACGAGGTCGCCGCGGCGATGCTCGCGCTCTAGGCCTCCACGTCCGTGACCAGGCGGTCTCAGAGCGCCAACCGTCCGGCCCGGTGCAACGTCCGCACCGCTTGGACCGTGGCGTAGCCACGCCACTCCAGCGCGGCGGCCGGGGAGAAGCTGGCGAAGTCGACCTCCCAGCCGCCGTCGTCCCGCTGCCGCTCGGCGAGCCGGTCCAGCTCGGCCTCGATCACGCCGGGGCGCAGCAGCGCGCCCGCCGGGGTCCCCGGTACCGGCGCGAAGTTCAGCGCGCGCATGGTCTCGCCCTCGCTGCCGCCCGCGACCGGGGCCAGCCCGGTGTCCGGCACGAACCTCCCCAGCCGTTCCAGCAGGGTCGCGGCCTCCGGGTGGCGGTCGTGGGCGGCGTCGAGGAACCGGATGGCGAACGACAGCTCGATCGCGTGCGGCCGGGCCTCCACCGCGGCGATGGCGTCCAGGCAGAACGCGGTCGCCCGCGCCAGCCACGGGTGTGCGGCGACGGCGGGGTCGTGCGCGGCGACGCGGTGGGCGACACCGGCGGCGAACGCGGTGCTCTGCAAGGCCGACACCGACGGGTCTGCCTGGGCCCAGAACGTCGCGCACCCCGTGGCGTCGGCGACCGGCAGCGCGAACGGCAGCCCGCCGTCCGGCAGCGTCACCGAGTCCAGCCAGTCGCACAGCTCGACCGCGCGCGGGGTCGTCACCGGCGCGACGTCCTCGAACACCTCGAAGGCGTGCAGGGCTCCGGCGGGCTGGCTCTCCGGGGCCCGCAGGTCCGGTTCCAGTCCCCAGCCGTAGCCGCCGTCGGGGTTGCGGTAGCCGTCCACCGCGGCCAGCACCGCGTCCGCACCGGCACGGCCCAGGAGCAGGTCGAGACAACGGCGGTCGAGCACCCGGCCGTGGCCTGCCAGGAACGCCGCCGCGCGGGAGAGGTCAACAGTCATGACGCCAGCATGGGCCGTCCGGCGCGCGGGTGTCTTGAACGAAACGGACGTCGGACCGGTCGTGATGCGGTGGTGACGCGCTCGCGACGCGTCGGGTGCGATCGTTCGGGGCGCTCCAGGGCTGTGACAGGAGGAGCCGCACCGGATGCCCGTTCCCGTGAAGGCACGTGCGCCCGCGACCTCGGCGACGCCGTCGCCCGAGGCGGACGTGGCACGGGCTCGGGTGCCGTCGGGCGGAACGGCGATGGCGCGCGGGTCGAGCGACGTGGTGGCGGCGCGGGCGTGGGTCGGCAACGCGGCGGTGACCTCGGTGCTGGGGGCCTCCGCGCCGGGGGTGCTCCCCCGCGGAACCGGGCCGGACCCGTCGGGCTGGACCGGGCGGATGATGCTGGCCGGGCAGGACCTGGTCGGCAACCAAGTGGTCGCGAGGCAGGCCACCGCACCGTCCCCGGTCATCCCGCGACGGCCCGCACCATCCGTTCAGCGCAGGGCGAAGGTGCCATCCGCACCCGCACCGGACCCCAAGGACCTGCGGCGCGAGGAGAAGGCGGAGGGCGCGGAGAAGGAAACGAGGGGCAGGACGGGGACGCGGTCCCCCAGCGCCGATCCGAAGTTCCGGGCGCTCAAGCGGGACGTGCGGGCGACGACGAAGCGGATCGGGTCGAGCCACCCGCCCGCGGCGGCGGAGGCGGGCGCAGCCCAGGCCGCGTCCGTGCCGCCCGCCGACGACCGGGAGGCACGGGGCAAGGCCGCGCACGCCGAGGACATGGACGCCGCGAAGCCCAGGGAGTTCGACAAGGCCGCGTTCGTCAGGGCGGTCGAGGACGCCATCGCGAAGCGGGCGCCGAAGAACCTCGACGAGGCGGACGAGTTCGGTGGGTCCGGCAAGGCCGACGAGGTCAAGGCTGAGGTCCAGGGCGAGGTGGAGGCGGGCAAGGAGGGGTCAGCCAAGGAGATCGCGGACACGACCGCGGCCGTGCCGGAACCCGCGCCGGACGCCAAGCAGGTCGTGCCGCTGACCCCGGACCAGCGGCCGGGCAAGCCTGCCCCGCCGAACCCGACCCAGGCCGTGCCGGACGCGTCGCCACCGTCGGCGACCGACATGTCGGCGGGTCCAGCGCGGGTCCAGGGCCAGATGGCCGCGGCGAACGTCACGGAGCAGCAGTTGGCGTTCACGAACTCGCGCGAACCGGCGTTCGACGGGGCCGTGCGGGACAAGAAGGCGATGGACGCGCACGCGGCGACCGCTCCCGGCGAGCTGCGCAAGGGCGAGGCGCGGGAGTTCGATGAGGTCAAGAGGACGGCGGCGGCGAGCGGGGCGACCGCGGTGGGCGCCATCCACGCCACCCGCGCACGGACCGGCGATCGGGTGATGACCGGCAAGGTCGACCGCAAGGGGCAGGACCAGGACAAGCGCGCCCAGGTCACCGCGCTGCTCCAGACGGTGTTCGACCGCACCAAGACCGACGTCGAGAAGATCCTGTCCGACCTGGACGGAACGGTCGACCAGCAGTTCAGCAGGGAGGAGAAGCGCGCCCGCGACAGGTTCACCGAAGAGCACACCGAGGGGATGCGCGAGTACAAGAGCCGCCGCTACTCGGGCCTCGACGGAAAGGCGCGCTGGGTCAAGGACCTGTTCGCCGACCTCCCCGAGGAGGCGAACCAGATCTACGTCCGGGCCAAGGACAACTACCTGACCGCGATGCGCGGTGTCATCTCCGGCATCGCCGACACCGTCGAGCGCGAGCTGCGCAGGGCCAAGGACCGCATCGCCAGTGGCCGCGAGGAGCTGAAAGCGGCCGTCGACAAGCTCCCCCAAGACCTCCGGGCGATCGGACGCGAGGCGGCGGCGGAGTTCAACGGCCGGTTCGACGAGCTGCGCGACTCGGTCGACGACAAGGGGACCGAGCTGGTCGACACGCTCGCGACGAAGTACACCGACGCCGTCAAGGCGGTCGACGCCGAGATCGCCGCGGAGAAGGAGAAGAACAAGAGCCTGTGGTCCAAGGCCGCCGACAAGATCGGCGGTGTCATCAACACCATCAAGGAACTCGGCCGCCTGCTCCTGGGCGTGCTCCGCAAGGCCGCGACCGCCGTCGGTCTGATCCTGCGCGACCCCATCGGCTTCCTCGGCAACCTGATCACCGGTGTGGGTGGCGGCCTCAAGCTATTCATGAAGAACGCCGGACGCCACCTCCAGCAGGGTGTGCTGGCGTGGCTGCTGGGCACCGGCGTCGGCGCGGGCCTGCAACTGCCCACGACCTTCGACGTGCTCGGCATCCTGGTCATGATCGCCGGCCTGCTGGGCCTGTCGTGGCCCAACCTCCGCGCCCGCCTGGCCCGCAAGGTCGACCCGCGCGCGCTGGCGGCGGCGGAGACGGGCGCGGACGCCGTTCCCATCGTCGTGGAGGCGAGGAAACGCGGGGTCGCGGGCCTGTGGTCGGACCTCAAGAGCCGCGTGGGCGACCTGAAGAAGGAGCTGATCGGCAAGCTCGTGTCGTACCTGCTGCCGACCATCATCATCGCGGGCGTCACCTGGATCGTGTCCCTGCTCAACCCCGCGTCGGCGTTCATCCGCGCCTGCAAGATGATCATCGACATCATTCGGTTCATCGTGACGCAGGGGCGTCAGATCATCGAGTTCGTCAACGCGGTCCTGGACTCGGTGATCGCCATCGCCCGCGGGGCCACGGGTGGGGTGGCGGCGCTGGTGGAACGGGCGCTGGCCAGGTCGATACCGGTGCTGATCGGGGCGCTGGCGGCGATCCTGGGGATCGGGGGGATCGCGGGGAAGGTGCGGTCGATCTTCCAGCAGTTGGCGCGGCCGGTGAACCGGGCGATCGACTGGGTGATCGACAAGATCACCGGGTTGCTGAGGAAGCTGTGGGCGAAGCTCAAGGCCCGGATGGACCGGCGGAAGAAGCCGAAGGAGCCGAAGGAGCCGCGGAAGGACAGGGACCGGAGGACGGCACGTCCGCGCCAACGCCGGCGGCCACGACGGGGGAGGAAGCCCGGCGCGGACCGGAGGAGACGGCCGGACCGCGAGCGGGACCAGACGCCCACGAAGAAGAAGCGGAGGCTGGACGCCGCCCTCGAGGAGGCGGAGAAGCTCTTCGACGACCGGCTCCCGCCCGCCGACATCAAGGCCGCGCTGCCCTCCATCCGCGCAAGGCACGAGATCACGTCGCTCGTGCTCGTGTCCAGGGATCGCGACGGCGTCTCGTCGCTGCGCGTCAAGGGTCGGGTCAATCCCTCGGACAGCACACCCGAGCACCCGTACGGATTCGAGGTGAAGATCCACATCTACGAGAACGAGGTCTCCGGTGTGGAGATCCTCCGGCAGGTGCGGGCCGAGTACGCGGGCAGGTTCCGCGAGCAGATCGTTCCCCTGCGGAAGAAGGTGGCGGTCATCCGCATGAAGCCCGCGCCGAGCGCGGAGTGGCAGTGGAGGGCCCGCATGGAGGCGTCCGCGGTCTCGGCGCGGCAGAAGGAGCGGATCACCACGGCCCTGGGGTTCATCCCCGAGCACGTGGAGCTGGACCACAACATCCCGGTCGCGGAGTTCGCCGCCGTCATCCGCGGCTACAACTCGGACCCGTCCGTGACGGCGATCATCGTCCAGCTCCCGGTGCGGCAGCGGTACCGGGCGGCCGTCAACCTGATCGACCCCCGCAAGGACATCGACTCCATCCTCGGGCCCGCGCGGTCGGAGTTCCCCGTCGGCGCGACCTCCGAGGGCGTCGTCCGGGTCGCCGAGCCGTTCCTCGGCGACAAGCCGGTGGTCGCCGTGGTGGGCGCGAAGGGGTTCGTGGGCAGGGGCGTCGTGAGCCAGCTCGGGAAGTTCGACGTGAGGATCATCGAACTCGACGTGGGCGACAGCCTCGCGCGGGTCAGGGACGCGGCGGTGGTGATCTCCGTGACGGGGCAGGAGGGGATCCTGACACCGGAACTCGTCCTGCCGAGCCACCGCCTGGTGGTGGACTCCGGCTTCGTGCCGAAGCGGACCGGCCCACCCGCCAGCGACGTCGACCCCAGGGCGAGGCCGATACCCAGGCAGGTCACGCCGGTACCGGGCGGGATCGGGCCGGTGGAGATGGCGATCCTCGCGGAACGGTTGGTGCGCAAGGAGCTGGGCTCGCGCGCGGAGGTGCCGACGTGGCGGCTCACCGACCCGGAGGGCCGCATCCGGAGGTGACGTCAGTAGGTCCAGCCGAGGTCGCCCAGCACGTCGGGCACCGGCGCGAACTCGACACCCGCCAGCAGTCGGGCGGCGTCATCGCCCTCGAGTATGTGGTGATCCTCCAGGTCGCCGTGGTACCGGGCTCCGTCCCAACGCAGGTCCACCCGGTCGAGGTCCTCCGGAGCGGCGTAGGCGTCGTAGGAGGAGAACTCGCCGTAGTGCGCCAGCCAGGTCACGTCCTCCGGCGCCACCTCGACGTCGGGCGGGAGCGCGGCCAGCACCGCACCGGCCACGACCGGGAACTCGGAGCCGATCCCCAGTTCGTCGGGACTGCTCCTGATCTCCGAGACGATCGCCACCGGCCTGGCCGAGAGCTGCACGCGCGCCAGGCAGTGGGCCGGTCCGAACTCGTGCCGCCAGTGCACGACCGCCTGGAACTGCCGTTCACCGGACCGCGTCGTGATCACCCGTGAATGCGGTTCGCCGCCCACGCCCAACCTCACCAACGGACACACGCTCGACAACACCGTTCCGACCGAAAATCCACCCTAATCACGGGTTCGCCCCGAATCAACCGCACCCGAACCGCGAAGCTGGTGTCGCACCCGTCCGAGTGGCGGGACGCCGCGCCCGCGCCGGTCCGGCGCAGCGCGTCACAGCCCCGGCGTGCTCTCCTTCTTCGGCACCGCCATGGGGATCGTGCGCATCGCCGCCCCCGCCACCGCCGCGTTCCCCACCCGGTCCTGGCCCGCCGCGAAGGTGGACGCCACGTGCGAGGGCAGCGTCCTCGCCGAGGAGTCCATGGCCGTCTTCGCGGCCTGGGCGTTGCCGATGACCGCCGGAACCAGGACCAGCGGCTTCTTGCCGTGGTCCGAGGCCGCCGCGGTGCGGAGCTCCCGCGCCGTCACGGGCACGGCCGGTTGGTGTTGCGGTGGCAGCAGTTCCGGCATCACCGATCACCCCGATCCCCGTTGTCGGCCAGTAGTTCAGCATACGGGCCCAGCTCGGACGGGCGGAACAGTCTCGCCTCGCGCTGGAACTGTCGGGAGATGCCGCGCACCACGTGGGCCATGCCGATGACCGGGCTGCCGGTGTCGGCCGCCGTGAGTGCGGCGGCGCGGGCCGCCGCGGCGATGCCCGCGCCGGTCATGTCGAGGCGGCACAGGGCTTCCAGGTCGATGTCGGCCGACAGCGGGGCCTCCGGTGGGAACGCGCGGTGCCACAGGCGGCGGCGTTCGGGCGCGCCGGGGCGGGGGAAGTGGACGACGAACTGGAAGCGGCGGGTGAAGGCGGTGTCGATGTTCTCCTTGAGGTTGCTGGTGAGGATGACCAGGCCGTCGCTGGACTCCAGGCGTTGCAGCAGGTAGCCGACTTCGAGGTTGGCGTAGCGGTCGGTGCCGTGCTTGACGTCGCCGCGCTTGCCGAACAGGGCGTCGGCCTCGTCGAACAGCAGCACGGCGTGGCTGTCCTCGGCCTGCTGGAAGACGGCCTCCATGTTCTTCTCGGTCTCCCCGACCCACTTCGACACCACCTGCGCGAGGTCGACCTTCAGCAGTTCCAGGCCCAGCACGCCGGTGATCACCTCGGCCGACATCGTCTTGCCGGTGCCCGGTTCGCCGGTGAACAGGGCCTTGATGCCGCCGTGCGCCGTGCGCCTCGCGAACCCCCACGCCTCCGCGATGCGCGGCCACGCCCGCGCGGCCGACGCGATCTCGGTGATCAGCCGGGTCTGGGCGTCGGGCAGGACCAGGTCCTCGCTGGTGCGGCGCGGGATGATCGACCGCACCGCGCTGCTGTGCCTGCCGCGGATCACGGTGGCGACGGCGGGTTCCAGGTGGTCCGTCGCCCGGTCGTCGCCGCTCAGCCGGGCGTCGACGTCCGCGACCGCCGCGACGGCGCGGAGTTCGCCGCCGCTCATGCGGTAGCGGGCGGCGTGGTCGGCGACGGCCTCCCGGTCGAGCAGGGGGAACGCGGCCCGCCACATGGCCTTGCGGGCCGGGAAGTCCGGTGCGGGGATCGTCAGCTCGGCGTAGGCGCGGGCGGCGAGCAGCCGGGGCGGGCGCCACGGGGTCACGCCGGTCAGGCACACGGGCACCCTGGACCGCAGCAGCGCCTCCTCGTGGCGGGCCGGGTCGTCTGTGGTGAGCCACAGGACCGCGCCCAGGTCGGCCGCCGTGCGCAGGTCGCCCACGGGGTCGGACGTGGCGCGGCGCAGCGGTCGGCCCGCCGCCGCGGCCAGCGCCCCCGCGACGTCGACCTGGCCGTCGGGTGGGCAGCCCCACAGGCCGACCAGGTCCACGTCGCCGTCGCCCAGCGCGCGGCCGAGGCGGGTGAGGCGGGTGAGGCCGTCGGACGCCGGGTCCGGGACTGCCGAGGTCGCCACCTCGCCCGGATCGTGGCCCAGCAGGCCGATGTCACCGCCCCAGCCCATCACGAACTCGAACACGCCCTCCCCCGGTGCCAGCTCCCCCGCCTCGCCGCGGACCAGGCCGTAGCGGCGCAGCCTCCCGGTCGCACCGAGGTCGCGGCGCAGGGCGAGCCTGCCGGACGGGGTCCGCGCGCACACCGAGACCAGCAGCTCGACGCTGGGGGCGCGGTCGTTGAGGTTGTCCACGACGTAGGCGTAGATCCGCCCGTAGGCCGCGTCGAGTTCCGGGGCCGCGACCAGCAGCAGCGCGTCCTGCTCCGACCGCGACAGGCCGAACCGGGTGCGGAGCGCGTCCAGCGGCAGCGTCACGCCGCGCGCGGCGGCCAGGCGGCGCAGGTGCTGTTCGGCCTCCGAGTCGCCGCCCGGTGGATCCGGGGGCTCGGTCATCGCCTCGGTGACCGCGTCCACGCGGCTCAGCAGCGCGCTCACCTGCTCGTCGGTGACGCAGAACGGCGTCAGGTCGGGGCGGCTGAGGGCCGCGGCCTCCCGCGCCTGGCGGTCGACGGCCACCCGCAGCGCCTGGTGCAGGTCCGCCAGCCGGAGGCGGAGGTGTTCGAGCGCCAGAGCACCCACGTCAGCCCCCGGAGAAGGTCAGGGTCCGGCCGCCGAGCCAGACCACGTCGTGGACGTCCGCGAGCGCGCCGCCGTCCCGCAGGTCGGCGTGCCTGCGGCCCAGCGGCAGCCGGACGTGCACGGCCCGGTCGGTGTACCGGACCGTCGCCTCCAGGTCGGCGAACCGCGTCAACGCCGCCACGGGATCGGTGGTCTCCCGGTCCCGCCACAGCGTCCAGGCGACCACGCCGAGGCCGAGGGACGCGGCCAGCGCCGCGCTGCGGTCCAGCGCGTCCGCCCCCGGCACGGCACGGCGGTCGGTGAACAGCTCCCGCACGAGGTCGGCGACGCGCTCGGCGTGGCCGGGGAACGCGGCGGCGACCGGCGGGGCGACGTCGCCGGCCGTCCACAGCGGAGCGGGCAGGGGCAGCCTGGTCACCGGGTCGCCGCGCAGGGGCCGGACGTCGGTCGCGAACCCCACGCCCGCGGCGGCCAGGTCCCGCAGGCAGGCGGTGGGCAGCGGGCTGTCGCGGACGAGCACGGGCGGCCGGCCGCACGCCGCCCAGTGCGGCAGCAGGCCCGCGACGTCCGGTGCCCAGGCGATCGGGAACACGCCCCGCGCGTCGACCAGCAGCAGGCCGCCGTCCACGCCGGTGACGACGAGCGGATCGGCCGGGTCGTGGCCCCGGCACACCGACAGCGCGAGCACGCCGTCGAGCACCGGAAGCGCCCGTCGCACCCGTCGGGCGAACGCGCCCAGGTCCGGCACCGCGTCGAGCCCGGCGAACGCCGCCGCGGCGACGTGGTCCGCGCCCGCTCGGCGCCACCCGCGTTCCGGTGCGCCGAGCACCTGGTACGCCAACGCCGCCGCGAACAGCGGCGCCTCGCCGAGCAGGTCGATCCCGGCGAGCGCCGGACCGATCGCGCCGAGGTAGCCGGTGCGGGCCAGCGGTCCCACGAGCAGGAACGGCAGCGCGGCGCAGACCCGCGTCTCCCCCACCGCGATCGGAACGACCCCCGCCGAGGCGGTCGCACCGGCGTCGGGGGGTTCCGCGGCCTCCGGAGGGGGCACCCCGGTCGGCAGCGACCCCAGGAGCCGCAGGAGACCGGCGCGGTCCGCGGGCACCGACGGCTCCGACGGCACCAATGGCTCCGACGACCGCGCGGACGGCGGGGGCGACCACCGCCGGGCGACCTCGGCCACGACGACGCGCGCGACCGTCCCGTACGCGGGACCCGGCGCGCGGCCGAGCAGCGCGGTCACGTAGGTGGCCAGCACGGTGTCGGGGAGCAGGGCCAGCAGTGCAGCCAGGTCACCGCGCTCGGCGAGTTCGGCGAACAGCTCCAGGGGCGTGGCGGCGTCGGCGGCGGGCACGGACGGCGCTACGGGCTCGTGCTCCGGTCCACTCGGGACGACGGTGGCCACGGGCTCGACCTCGACGTCGACGCGCGGGGGCGCACCGGCCACCGCACCGCCACCACCACCACCACCACCCGAGCGTCCCCAGTGGACGGTCAACCGCACGGGCTCGGTGATCTCCAGGTCCGGCCCGTCGCCCGCGAGGTGCTCGGCGAACCGGTCGGCCAGCAGGTCGGGCAACGCGTCCACCACCTGCCGCACCAGGCTCCGGGGGTCGGGTCCCCAGCTCCACCCACCGCGCCGGACCACGCGCACCAGGCACCGGTGCACGGTGATGCCGACGGCGGTGGGGGTGCTCACCTCTTCGTCACCGGCTCCAGCCTGCCCGCCCACCCGGCCACCAGCACCAGCACGCCGTGCGCCCCGGTGTCGACGGTCACCGGGAGGGTCACGCCCGTGCCCCCCGGCGCGATCGTCCCCGCCAGGAGGTGCGTCTCCTCGCCGGCGGCGACCAGGGCCAGCACGGTCGTGCTCGCGGCGGTGTTCGCGACGGGCACCGCGACGACGAGGCCGTTGGCGTCGAACTCCAGCGGGGTGGACCACGGCGCGAGCCGCAGCAGCGCGGGCTTCGCCACCACGGTCCCGTCCGGCCCCTCGACCTGGTCCACCCCGAAGGCCAGCGGATCGGCGAACGCCCCCGGCTCGTCGTCGGCGGCGAGCGCCGCGAGCTGCCTGGCCCGCAGCGGCAGGACCGCCGTCCCCGCCCCGTCGACCGCGACCCGCACCGGCAGCGCGGACCCGACGAGCGCGCCGACGTCGTCCGGGGCGCTCTCCCCGGTCACGCCCAGCGCGCCGACGACGTGGCCGGTGTCGGGCACGTACACCACGGACAGCGCCACGTCAGCCACCACCGTTCGTCGCCGCGACCGTGACCAGCACGAGGAAGTCGACCGCGCCGGGGTGTTCGAACACCTGCGGCGGGGACGCGGTCGGGTCGTAGAGGCGCAGCCTGCACCGGACCCTGCGGTCGTCGTCCACCGAGGCCTCCGCCGGGACCTGGAGCGCGGTGCCGGTCGATGAGGGCGGCACGCGCGGCGTGACGTAGGTGTGGACCAGGACGCGGCCGTCGGCGACCTCCTCCGGGCTGACCCCCGACGGCAGGGGCAGCAGCATCCCGTCGGTGGCGGTGCCGGAGGTGGCGAGCACGCTGCCCGCCGAGATCCGGCCGGAGAAGCTGCCCGCGACGGTCAGGTTCCCGTTGGCCGCCACGGTCATCAGCGGGCTGACCGAGCCGGTTCCCCGGTAGAGCCCGAAGACCAGGTTCGGCGGGTCGTCGCCGGACAGCACCAGCGCGGGCTGCCCCTCCCGCGCCTCGGGGCGGGTCCTCAGCACCAGCTCGCCCGACCGCGCGGACACGGTGTCCGCCCGCACCCCCGAGTACCGCACGGTGACGCCGCGCGCGGTGGTCGTGGTGCCGGTGAAGTGCCCGTCGGTCCACTGGACGTACCCGAGCAGCACCAGCCACCGGATCGGCGGGTCCGCCGGTGGGGCGCCGACGGCGGGTGGCCGCTGCTCGGCGACCAGGAGTTCGTCGCCCAGCCTGCCGAACAGGACCTGGTAGGACTCCTCCACCCTCGTCGGTTCGGCACCGCCGCCGCACGACGTGGTCCCGGCGGTGGTCGGGACCCGTTCCGCCGCGGCGAGGAACACCGGGTACGGCTCGGCCGTCGGCTGGTCGGCGCCGTTCACGGCGGCGAAGTCGGCCTCGGCGAGCACGACCGGCTCCGGGACGACGAGTTCGCGCCCCGTCCCGTCGACCGCGACCCCGGCGGACACGGTCACCTCGACGAACCGGGCGCCGGTCGCCGGGTCGGTCCGGTTCTCCTCGGTCAGGCCGAGCCCGTCGGCGATGCCCCAGTCGTGCAGGAGCCGGGCGTGCCGGGCCGCCGCGGCCCGCGCGTGGCCGACCGTGGCCGCGAGGTCGGCGGCGGCGAGGACCTGCCCCTCGTGGAAGGACGGGCGCACCGGCGCGGTCACGACGACTCACCCGAACGGGGCTTCTGCGTCCTGGCGGACGGCCGGGCGCGGCGGGCCGGTGGTTTCGCGGGCTCGGCCTTCTCCCGGGCGGGTGGCGGCGGTGCGCTCTCCAGCTCGTCGAGGCGTTCGCCGAGCCGCTCGGGCAACTGCTCGCGCACCTGCCCGACCTGTTCGCGCGCGGTGTCGAGCTGCGCGTGCAGGGTCTTCACGGTGTCCGTCAGGTCCCGGACCTGCGCCCGCAGCACGCTCAGCTCGTGCAGGCTGTCGGTGACCTCGCTGGGCACCGTGTAGACCTGCTCGTGCAGCGGCTTCGGCGGGGTCTCCCCCGGCGCGGGCCGGAGCAGGAGGTTCCACATCGTCTCCAGGTCGCCGGTGCGCCGCCACGGGCCGAGCAGCCCCGGCACGCAGGGCCGCGGCACCGCGCCCTCCGGTGGCACGGTCGGTGGCCGGTACACCGCGGCCGGGTGGCAGCACAGCCGCTCGGCCAGCTCGCGCAGCCGGTACAGCTTGGGCAGCCACTCGCCGTACGCCGACCCGCCCGGCAGCACCTGCTCGCGGGTCGCCGAGCACACCCGCAGCACGTCGCAGCCGTCCAGCTCCAGGTGGGCGAGCAGCACGTCGGTGTCGGTGCGGTCGATGCACGGCGGGGTGAGCGTCGCGCACGCGGCGTCGGTGACGAACCTGGTCAGCGCGGCGGTCAGGCGCGCGGCGGCCTCCTCGACCTGCGCGAGGTCGGTGCTCGTGAGCCGCCGGTCCCCCTCCTGCTCCGGAGCGGGCAGCAGTCTGGGGAGCGGGGTGCTCCGGACGAGGTCGCGCAGCGAGCAGTCCGCGACGCCCGGCGCCCGGTCGAGCCGACCGAGGAGCCACTCGCGGATCGTGACCAGGTCGTGGCGGAACTCGACGTGGAGCGCGTCGCTCACGGGCGTGCCCTGCGCGAGCAGGCGCACTTCGAGCGGCGCGTCGGTGCCGGGCTCCTCCGGCACGACCCTCGCCCTGGTCTCGGCGATCACGGCGAGTCCGAGGGACCGGCGCGCCTCGTCGGGCCACACCTCCTCCGGCTTGGCCGCCGCCACCCGGTCGCAGACCGCGCCGAGCACCGCGCGGGCCTCGGCGACGTCACCGAGCCGCCCGCCGAACTCGCCCCTGATCCGCTCCTGCCCGGCGGCGTCGTGGGTGTCGTACCGCGCCACGGCGCTCGCGAGACCCCGCACCTGCTCGGTCATCGCGGCCGCGACGTCGGGCGCGGGCGTGCCCTCGCCGCTCTGCCGCAGCAGGCGGAGGGAGGTCTCGTACCGCTCGGCGTCGGCCGCGTCGAACCGGATCGGCCGGACGCCGACGGCCCTGGCCACGACCATCGCGTCCAGGTACAGCTCGAACCGCGTGCTCCTGGCCCGGACGGCGTCGTACGCGCCGAGCGGTCCGATGCTCGTGAGCAGCCGGGTGCCGGGGTTGTACCGGTGGTCTTCGGTGTCGGCGCACTTGACGACGAACCGGACGCCCTCGCGGATGCGGGACGGCACGCAGCCGGGGCTCGGGCACGGCTCCTCGGTGGCGTACGGGGCGACGGGGTCGACCGGCAGCTCCTCGTAGCGGACGTAGAGCCCGTAGCGGCGCTCCCCGTCGTCGCACCCGTCGCCGCAGTCGACGCCGACCGAGCTGACCCGCTGCTCGCGCACCAGCGCCGCCACGTCGACCTTCTCCTTGCAGGCCAGCACGATGTCGTTGCCGCGGCAGTCGAGCGCGTGACCGGGGTGGACCACGACGGAGCCGCCGCCGCACGGGTCGCAGGCGACCTCCAGCCCGCAGACGACACCGGGGCCGGACACCGTCCTGTTGTGCAGGCGCGCCTTCCCGGTCACGTACTCGACCAGCAGGCCCAGGTCGTCCTCGGTGAGCAGCTGGCCCGCGAAGAACCTCGGTCGGACGAACGCGGAGGGCCGCGTGGACGCGCCGCCGCACCCGCAGCCGCAGTCCGCCTTCCCGGTCGTCGCCATCGACGCGGTCATCGACGCTCCTCCGTGATGAAGAACCAGCTCTCGAAGACGTCGCCGCCCGCGCCGGAGCCCGAGGTCCACGGGCCGACGCCGCCGGGCGGCAGCGCGCAGGGGCCGCGCCCGCCCCGCTCGTCCGGTTCGGGCTCGGCGTCCGCGCCCGCCTCGCGACCCCTGCCCACGTACGGGACCTTGCCGCCGACGTTGGTCCCGTCGACGGGGCGGCAGCAGCGGTCGAGGATGAACGCGGCGCGGACGGTGACCATGACCCGGTCGCCGTCCTGGAGCGTCTCGCGGGTGGTCTGGCGGTAGCGGAAGTGCCGGGTGAACTCGTCCTCGGTCTCGCCGGGTTCGGCGAACGTCCCGCCCATGTACCAGGTGTCGGCGTTGCGACCGGCGCCGCCCTCGATCACCTGGACCTCCACGACGCCCGGCTGGAGGCTGTCCACCCGGACGTCGTCGGAGAAGTGGACGACGAGGCCGCCGGTGTCCTTCTGGGTGCCGAGCAGCTCCTTGGCCTCGGCGACGGTGTAGGTGTGGCCGTGGACCCAGTTGATGCCGGTGATCACGGTCGGCACGCGCCTGCCGAACGGGCGGCGGACGTCCAGGTGGACGTGGCGAGGGCGAAGGGGCCCGTGCCCGCGGAGGCCGTCGATCCTGGCCAGCCACAGCACCTTGTGCCCGCAGCGGGTGCGGCACGTGTCGCACCGGTCGTCGTCGGGCGGCCGTTCGGTCGTGACCCGCACGACGTGGCTCTCGTCGGTCCAGCCGAACTCACAGTCGGAGGTGTCGGCGCAGCTGCTGTTGTAGACGGTCCTGGTCGGTTCGACGGCCCGTTCGGCGTACTCGACCCCGATCCACACCGTGTCGGCGTCGCGCTCGCCCTCGGGCAGCGCCTCCCACAGGTCGACCACGCAGCCGCCGCGGACGACGACCTCGTTGCCGTCGCAGTCGACCCCGAGGCCGGGGGTGATCCGGACCTTCCTCCTGCGCCGCCCGGAACCCGGGGTGTCCTCCCCGGACTCGGTCGGCGTGTCGGCGCCCTCGTCGGTCGGGGCGGTGTCGTCGGCCCCGGCGGTGTCGTCCGCCTGGTGGTCCGGGGCGACCGGCTCCACGAGCAGCCCGCACACCACGCCGTACCCGAGCAGGCAGCGCATCCGCAGCTTCAGCTTCTCGCGGAAGTACTCCTGCTCGCGCTGGAAGTCCCGCGCGGAGAGCAGCTGCCCGTGGAAGTACCGCAGCCGTCGCAGCGGCGGGACGTCGAACTCGGTGCTGCCGGTCTGCGTCGGTGTCGATACCTCGGTCATCGCCTGTGTCCTCTCAAGAAACCTGTGTGTGGATGCCGACCGCGGAGACCAGCCCGACGGTCACGCCGTGCCGGGCACCTCGCGGTCCCGGTCGCAGCACCCCGTCGTGGCCGAGGCGGAAACCGCCCACGACGGGAGCGGGCAGCGGTGTGAACGCGGTGTCGACCCCGACCGCCGACCGGGTGCCGACCACGAACCCCGCGCCGCCGGTGCGGACCGACGCCCTGGTGTGCGCGGGCGCCTGCCGCGTCACGAGCCGACGCAGCGCGTCGGTGTCGACCCCGCCCGCGGGCACCAGCACGCGGAACCGGTGCGCGTGCTCGGTGAACGGGTCGGTGTCGGGGTCGCCGAAGGCGCGCAGGGGCGCGGCCCCCAGGGCCGAACCGCCGACGCGGAACCGGCTCGCGGAGCGGCCGAACAGCCGCACCGACCCGAGGCCCGGCGCGCCCGACGGGCCCGCGGTCGCGCGGACCTGCGCCCAGCGGCGCTCGTCGGCCAGTTCGTCGAGCACCGGCTCGACGCCGAACACGATCCGCACGGCCTCGGCCACCGCCCACGGGGTGCCGCGCCGCCGGTACAGCTCCGGTGCCCCGGCGAGCAGCGCGCGCCGGGTGGCGGCGTCCCAGCCGGACTCGTAGGTCAGGCCGAGCAGCCCGGCGAGCCAGGGCAGCGCGCGGTCGGGGACACCGGCCGGGTCGAGCAGCGCCGGGTAGCGCTCCAGCACCTCGTCGACCTCGCCGAGCGTGGCGTCGAACAGCGACAGGAACCGCTCGGTGAAGTCGTCGGCCGCCGGGTCCTGCCGGAACGCGGCGGGCAGCAGGTCGGCGCTGGTCGACCTCGGGAAGTCGAGCCGGATCCGGTGCAGGACCGGGGTCGAGGAGGTGTCGCCGGACAGCCGGACGCGGGCGGTGAGGTAGCGGCCGGGCGGCTGGTCGACGAGGAAGTCGGTCGTGCCGACCGGCGCGGTCTGCCAGTCGCTGTCGGCGAAGACGCCGTCCTCCGACACCACGACCGAGACCGACACCGCCGTGCCCTCGGGCACGTCCGCGGTGACCCGGACGCGGTGCCAGCGGCAGCGCGGGACACCGCTGTCGATCTGCTCGGTGACGAAGTCGCCGTCCGGCGCGTACCGGCCCGCCGGCGGCGGCCGTTCGGCGAGGGGCTCGCCCAGCCAGGTGCGGCAGCTCGTCGTGACGCCGTCCGGCCCGTTCTCGCGCAGGCAGAACCCGTGCTCGTCCGCGGCCACCAGCGCGCTCGGCGGCAGCGCGGCGGCCAGTTCGTCCACATCGGACTCCTCGAACGGGTGTCCGCGGTAGAGCCGCAGGTGTCCGCCGTCGTCGGTGAGGAGCCAGACGTCGCACCCCGGTCCGGTGCGCAGTCCGATGATCTCGCCGCTCACGCACGTGTCCAGCACCCCGCGCGGCCGTCCGTCCGACCCGTACCGCCACAGGCGGGTGTCGCGGGCGCGCGTGACGAGCACCTGGTCGTCCGGAGCGGGAACGGCGAGCCGCGCGCCCCCGAGGCGGACCACGCCGACGAGGTGGTCACCCCCGTTGCGCCACACGAGGACCCGGTCGGAGTCCACGACCACGAGCCGGTGGCCGCGGGAGCCGACCGCGATCGGCGCGCGCGACAGCCGGGGGTCGCACCACGGCTCCCACACCGGTCGCCAGCCGCCGGAGCAGGTGTCGCGGCGCAGCAGCCGCCGTCCCGCGACCAGGTACCACGCGCACGGTCGACATCCGGGTGCCAGGCGCGGGTCGGGGAACCACGGCAGCAGCTCGGCCCTGGTCGGCCCGTCCGGGGACGGCCCGCTGCCCGCGAGGCGGACGCCGTCGGGCGAGGTGAACCCGACGAGGTCGCGCACCTCGGCCTGCTCCCACCCGACGACGTCGTCGAGCAGGCGGAACGTCGCCGCGGTCGGCGCGCAGGTCATGGCAGGACCCCTTCCTCGACCGGGATGAGCAGCGGGCGTTCCGGCCAGACCAGCGCGGTGGGCGGGACGGTGAGGTCGGTGCACGGCGGCAGCCGGACCCCGTCGACCGCGAGGGACAGCCCGGACACGGCCAGGACGCCGTCGACGGCGAGGAGCCTGCGCACGAGCGGGGTGTGCCGCACCGCCGCCCCGAACGGCCAGCCCGCGCCGTCCTCCCCGCCCCGCAGCGGGTCCAGGTAGGTGGTGACGGCGTCCGCCGCCCTCGTCAGCACGCCTGCGCGCTCCTGGTCCGGGTCGAGCGCCACGCGTGCCTCCACGGCGACCCGGCGGTACCGGACGGGCGCGGCGACGACCGTGATGCCCGCCGGTGCCGCCTCGCGGGTGAGGAAGTCGGCGACGGCGCGGAGGGTGGCCGCGGTCGGTTCCGGTGGCGCGTCGCCGGTGGTGTCGTCGCGGGGCGGCACCACCAGGACGCCGACCACACCGGGGATGGGGGTGCCCGCGAAGTCCGGGTGCAGGCCGGGCACGCCGTGCGCGCGGGCGACCGACGCCCCCGGCGCGCGGGTGGCGAGCAGGCCGTAGTCGGTGGGGGCGACGGCCCTGCCTCGGGCGCGCAGCTCCCCCGCACCGCGCCGCACCACGTCGGCGTCGGCCTCCGCGTCGGTGCCGCCCGACGCCGGGAACGGGTTGGTGACGCGGGTGACGAACGGCAGCGCGGTCACCACGCTGTTCACGGCTCCGGTGGGCACCGCGCCCGCCGTGCCACCGCCGACGCGGTACCGGACGGCGCGGACGTTGCGGAAGCCCGGCGGCACGGCCGCGCCGGTGACGCCGTCGCCGAACGCGACCTCGCCGGTCGCGTGGTCGACGGCGAAGACCCGGTCGTCCGGCCCGAACCCGGCCAGGCCGGCCACCTCGCGCCACCGGGACGCCGATCCGGTGGTGGTGCCGAACAGGTCGGTGCCGAGGTCGTCGTCGACCTCGATCACCAGGCTGCCCGCCAGGATCGGCACCTGGCTCAGGCGCATCCGCCGCCGCGCGGGGGTCGTCGGGTCCTGGATCGGCTCCAGCGGCTCGTTGGTGACCGTGCGGGCGGCGGTGGCGCTGACGACGTTGAGCCGCAGCCCGGTGAGCACCGGCGCGGGCGGGGTGAACGCGCCGTGGGCGATCCGCAGCCGCAGCCACCGCAGCGGGGGTCCCGGTCGCAGCGCGGGCGGGGTGCCGGGCGCCCACGTGCGCGGTACCCGCAGCCGCACGGTCCCGCTCGCCCGCAGCCCGCCGGTCCCGTCGCGCTCCACCTCGGCGGGCACGAACCGCCCGCCGTCCAGCAGGTCCCAGCGCAGCAGCGGCGCGGGTGGGAGCGGCAGCGGCCCGAGGCCGCCCGAGGCGACCGGGGTGGGCGGCACGGCGGCGACGACGAACCCGAGCGACAGCGACGGGAACGGGTTGGCGGTGCCGGTGAGCCCGATCCACAGCGCGTTGCCGGGCGCGGGGTCGCGGCCGAACGGCTCGAACGCCCGGCCGGGCCCCGCCGGGCCGAGCGGGACCGGCTCCACGGCGCCGCCCCGCTGCACGGCGAGGGCGCCGACGGTGGCGGGGGTGGCGACCAGGTCCTGGTCGGTCTCGAAGACCACTCGCCCGGTCGGGCGGTTCGCGGCGGTCTGGAAACCGGCGGGGACGAGGACCGAGGAGCCGTCGGGCGGGGTGACGGTGAACTCCAGCAGCGCGACGGCCGCGGTCGCGGGCGCGCGCCGCACGCCCGCCGTCCGCAGGTGTTCGGCCAGCACCTTCTCCGGGAGCCGGTTGACCCGGTCCAGCACGGGCTCGACCTGGGTGCCGAACAGCCGGACGAGCGCGACGCCTGCGTCCTGGCGGTCGGGGTTGGTCCAGTCCGGGGTGTAGCCGGGGATCCGGTCGCGCACGGCGGCGCGGACCGCCTCCCTGGAGGCGTCGACCAGTTCGGGCTGCCCGCCCGAGGGGCCCGGCCCCGGCACGATCCGCGCTCGGCCGTCCGAACCCCGATCCCACCACACGACGTCGGTCACGTGAGCCCCTCCCCCGGTTCGGCGCGGGCCGCGACGCGGGTCCGGACCTCCCGCACGGCGGGGAGTTCACCGGCCCGCAGCGGCACGTCGAGGCACGACTCGGCGGGGTCGGCCCCGTCGAGGGCGATGGCGACGGCGCCGACGTCCGCGAGGTCGCCGAGAGCGCGCTGGGCGGCCCGCAGCAGCGCCGACGGCCGCAGCGCCCCGCCGAACGGCCAGCCCGTGCCGTCGTCGCCGCCGGTCAGCGGGTCGAGGTACCCGCGCAGGGCCGCGTCGACCGCGGCGGACACCCGGCCGCGGTCGGCGGGACCGCCAGCCAGGTCGACCCGCAGCCGGACCTCGCGGTAGGCGGGGGCGCGCACGAACACCTCGGTCGTGATCAGCCGCGCGGCGTCGAGCCGGTCGGCGACCTCGCACAGCAGGCCGGGGTCCGGCCGCGGCGCCGTGACGCCGGGCGGTACCGACGGGACGACGTGGACGGTCACGGCGCCCGCGACCCGCGCGCACGGGAAGCCGGGGTGCTCGCCGACCGCCGCGTGGGCCCGGCCGACCGCGACGCCGGGCGTGGTCGTGGCCAGGGTGGCGAAGTCGTCGGCGGTGACGGCGCGGGTCACCTCGCCGAGCGCTCCCGCGGCCCGATCCCGTGCCTGGGCCACGGTTTCCGGGTCGGCGCCGTCCGCCGCCTGGACCAGGTTGGCGCCGGTCACACCGAGGGAGGCGATCTCGTCCTCGACGGGCAGCCAGTTGCCGGTCAGTCCGCCGTTGCCCGCCCGGCCGCCGCCGAGGGTGTGCTCGACGACCACGTCCTCCGGCGCGGCGACCGGGATGCGGCCGGTGAGGCCGTCGCCGAAGACGAGCGCGCCCGCCGTCCGGTCGATTCGGAAGACCCGGTCGCGCGACGAGCCGAACGCGAAGTCGGCGACCGGTGCCCAGTCGTCGCCCCCGATCCGCAGGTCCGCGGTGAGGAGCAGGCCCGCCGCGTCGGGCAGCACGAGCCGCTGGCCGGGCAGCTTCCGCCAGGCGGTGATCTGGTCGGCGAGGTCGGCGCCGGTCACCGCGCGCCGTTCGAGTTGGCGGGCCGTGGACGCGTTGAGCGACAACCGGAGCAGCCTCGGCGGGGTGGAGTACGTCGCGGCGCGGGTGGACACGACGACACCGCGGTCGGCGGTGCTCCACCCCCGCGGCGGCAGCAGCCGCACGACGCCGGAGCGCCGCAGCCCGGCCGTTCCGTCCTCAGTGGACTCGAACTCGCCCGTCGCGCCGGTGTCGGGGTTGACCCACGACCACGTCAGGTCCGCGGGTGGCCGCACGTCGGCCACCGCGCGCGGCGACCACGACGGCGGCGCCGGGGAGTCGAGTTCGACCAGCAGCGACAGCGGTCCGGGCGCGGCGTGCGCACCGGTCAGCGGCAGCGTGAAGCGCGCCGACGCGGCCCCGCCGTCGGAGCCGAGCAGCGGCACCCCGCGGCGGGCGACCAGGTCGGCGGTGCGGTCGCGGTCGGTCCACACCTCCACGTCGGCGCCGCTCACGGGGAACACGGCGACCTCGTCGAGCGAGAACCTGATCAGCCCGGTGGGGTCGCGGGACACCAGGGTGCCCTCGGGCAGAACCGGGACCGGGGTGCCCGGCCGGTCGGCGGTCAGCTGGAGCACGGTCGCGGCGGGCACCGCGGGACGCGGCGGACCGAGGCCCAGCAGGCGCAGGATCGCGACGACCAGCTCGTCCGGCACCTGGTCGAGCCGGTAGACCCGCTGCTCCAGCAGGTAGGCGAACAGTTCGAGCAGCGTGACGCCGGGGTCGACGGGCGCGTGCAGCGTCCACGCGCCGTCGGACTCGGCGGGGATGCGGCGGCGGACGGCCGCCATGAGGTCGGCCCAGGTGAGGTCGTCCAGCTTCGGCGCGGGCAGGGTCACGGCGCGCTCCCGGTGAGGCCGAGGTAGAACGGGAACACGAGGTTCTGCTTGGTGTTGGTGCGCCGGATCCGGTACTCGACCGAGACCGTGACCCGGAACTCGTCGACCGGGTCCGCCTCGGCGCGGACGCCGTCCAGCTCCACGCGCGGCTCGTGCGTGCGGACGGCGGTCGCGATCGAGTTCTCCAGTTCGCGCAGGTTCTGCACGCTGCCGGGCGCGAACACCGAGTCCTGCGCGCGGGTGCCGAGGTCGGGCCGCATCACGCGCTCGCCCGCCGCCGTGAGCAGCAGGGCGCGCAGGCAGTGCTCGATGCTCTGCTCGCCTGCGGCGTAGGAGAGCCTGCCCGCCTCGTCGGGGAGGATCGGGAACCGCCAGCCGGTGCCGAGGAACGGTTCGCTCATGTCGTCCTCGACGTCTGGGAGAGCGCGCCCGGGGGAAGCTGCGGCAACGGCGTGGCGGTCGTTCCACCGGGCGCCACGTGGGTGTGGGTGTTGAAGGCGGTGAGCAGGCTGTCGCCGAACACGAGCGGGTGGGTCGCGCCGCCACCGAGGTCGATCGCGTCGGCCTTGACGGTGACCTTGGCGGCGTCGAGGGTGATCTCGCCGGTGGCCGTGACGGTCAGGGTGCCGCCCTGCGCGGTGGTGATCCGGATCTCCTTCGCGCCGTCGTCGAGCAGGACCTCGTGGCCCGCCCTGGTGCGGACCACCTTCTGGTCGCGCCCGTCGGTGCGGGCGGTCGGCGGCTTGTCGACGCCGTTGTAGAGGCCGCCGAGGACGACCGGGAACCGCATGTCGCCGTGCACGAACGCGACCAGCACCTCGTCGTCCTTCTCGGGCACGAACACCGACCCGTAGCCGCTACCGGCGTGGAGCTGGCTGACCCGGCACCACTCGGTGACGGTGGCACCGCCGTCGAACCACGGGAACTTGAGCTTCACCCGGCCCTCGTCGTCGCCGTCGTTCTCCACGACGATCGCCTCGACGACGCCGTAGTAGCGGCGGTCGGTGCTGCGGGCGCGGGGCGCGGTCCTCGTCACGGGGCGTCTCCCTGGAAGATGCGGCGGCCGGTGAAGGTGGTGAAGAACCCGCTCGTGCCCAGCGTGTGCTCGACCCGCTTGACGAAGTAGGTGCCGGAGAACCGCCGTCCGAGGCCGAAGATCTCCAGGTTGTCGCCGGGCCGCAGCTCCGGCAGGCCCGCCACCCGCCCGGTGGCGGTGATGAACTCGTAGGACCGTTCGCGCAGCAGGCTGATCGCGAGTTCGCGGGCCTCGTCCTCGCTGGTGATCGGGGCGTCGACCACGACCTCCTGCCTGCCGCCCGCCGCGCTGTCGGCGGCCTGCGGCCCGCTCTCGCCGTCGGCCGAGGCCTGGCCGGCGGGCAGGTTCTCGACGGTCGCGGTGAACGCGATCCGCTGCTTGGTGCGCGGGTCCCAGCCGCGGACGGTGAGCTTGCTGACCTGCTTGGAGATCGTGAGGGTCGGGGTGAAGTCGAGCAGGTTCGGCACGAGCCCCTCGGGCAGCGCGGTCGGTCCGGTCGTGAGGCCGGGCTGGTAGGCGAGGCGGAACAGCCGGATCGGGCGGCCGTCGCGGCCGTCGGTGGGCCTGATGAAGTAGAGCGTCTCCTCGCCGGTGGTGGGATCGGGCAGGATGTAGCAGTCGAAGTCGACCCGCTTCGCCCGCTCCACCAGGAACTCCGCGTCGGACTGGTTCTTCTGCACCACGCGGTCGTGGACCGGCCCCTCCCGCGTGGTCACGATCGCCAGCTTGTTGCGCTGCGCCACGGCCGTGGCGATCTGCCAGTCGGCCTGGTTGCGGTAGACCTTGTCGACCGCCGCGTCCGGCTTGTTCTCCTTGAGCCGCAGCATCCCGTCCACACCGCTGACCGACACGGTCGGCGAGGCGCCGTCGGGGAACTTCGGCGCCAGGGTGCTGACGGTGCCGGTCGCGACGGTCATCAGCCGGTCGGCGTAGCCGAGCCGCACGGAGACCCTGGAACCGAGCTTGAACTCGCGCGAGTCGCTGTGCTTGAACCGCAGGTTGACGTCGTCCCAGTTGTTCAGCTCCAGGTCGAAGCCGGACATCTCGTCGATGTCGCGGTGCACCTTGATGTCCAGGATGTCGTTCTTGGTGGACGGGTCGGCCTCGACGCCCTCGATGACCACCTCGAACTCGGGGGCGTACCGGTCGGGGTCGGCGACCTCGGGCTGGGTGGTCGTCGATCGGGTGGTGGTCGGCACGGTCATGGCCCGCCCCTCACATCAGCCGGGGCACGGTCAGCACCTGCCCCGGCCTCAGGTCGCGGGGATCGGTGATCCCGTTGGCGCGGGCCAGCGCCCGCCACTCCTCCGGCCGCCGGTAGACGGCCGCGGCGATGCTCGACAGGGTGTCGCCGACGCGCACGACGTAGCTCTTCTCGACGGTCGGCGAGGAGCGCGGGTTGTCCGCGACCTGCTGGGCCGCGGGCCGGTACTCCTTGAGGGTGAGGTCGAGCTGGGCGCGCAGGGGCACGCCGTCGGAGTGGAAGAGCACGTAGTTCACGTCGAGCTTCTCCACCACACCGGTGAACACGGCCTCGTCCCACACGAACTGGACGATCGGCGGCGCGTGCTCCCTGCTGTCGGGCCGCATCAGGTTGCGGATGGCGTCCACGTAGGACGTTCGAACGTTGTCCAGCGTGTCGGAGGTGTCCACCAGCGCCTGCACGGTGAGCGTCTCGCTGCCGCCGCGGACGTACTGGAGCGGCGGGGTCTCCAGGCCGGGGATGGTGATCTCGGCGAAGGTGTTGCTCTTGCTGAGCTTGTAGTCGGTGGGGTTGAACCGCAGCGGGATGCGGCGCTGCCGCTCGTCGGCGATCACCGGGCGGACGATGTGCAGCCGGGCCCGCGCGCCCAACCCGGCGAACGAGACGGGAGTCGTGCTCACCAGCCCTCCCCGTCGCCGAGCCTGCGGTCGCCCTCGGCGTGCTTCGCGCGTGCGCACTCCTGCTCGTACAACCGCGCCCACGCCTGGATGTGCTTGTTGAACAGGCGGGTGAACACGGCCCCGTCGTCACCGTCCACCTGGAACCGGACTTCGAGGTTGTGGATGACCAGGTTCTTCGGCACGCTGTCTCCTACAGGACGTTCGTCAGGCCCTCGTGGGCGATCTCCAGTGACTCGATGGCGACGGCGCTCTGCTCGCCGTGCAGGTCGGGGCCGCTCCACTTGGCGGCCAGCCCGCCGTGGAACGCCCACGCCATCGCGGGCAGGCCCTCGTCGCCGAGCAGGATCACGGCTCCGTCGCGGCGGGCACCGAGCGAGTCGGCGAGCCCGGTCCGGTACCAGGACCACAGCACGCGGTCGCGGACCACGCCGCGCTTCAACGTGATCCGGTTCCAGGTGTTGCGCAGCGGCAGCTGGTGGACCGAGTCGTTGCGGCCCCCCTCGGCGTAGCCGACCACTTCGAGGGTCCCGCCGAGGCCGGTGACCTCCTGGAACCCGCCCGCCGCGACGAGCGGCAGCAGCAGGGCCTGCGCGGGGGGCAGGTACGCGTCGCCGGGGTCGAGGGTCACGACGAAGCGGAACTTCAGCAGCGGCTCGGTGAGCGCGCGCACGACGTCCACGGGGGTGGTCACGACTCCACCACCTCCAAGCCGCGGTCCTGGCCCAGCACGAGCCGCAGCCGGACGAACTCCATCGGCACGGCGGGCGCGACGTCGATCTCGCACACCACCAGGGCGGGGTCCTGCTCGGGCGGGTTGTTCGTCTCGTCGCACACCACGCGGAACGCCTGCTCGGGCCGGGCCCCCGCGAGCGCGCCGGACCGGAAGGTCTCCAGCAGCACCGAGGTGAGCGAGCGGACCAGCGCCAGGCGCAGCTCCGGGGAGTTCACGTCGAACACCAGCGGGCTCGCGACCCGCCGGATCGCCCGCACCAGCAGGTGCAGCAGGCGGCGGTGCGCGACGTAGCGGCGGCGCGGGTCGGCGGACAGCGTGCGCCCGCCCCACACCACGAGACCTCGACCGCGCACGCACCGCACGAGGTCGACGTTCGCCTCGAACAGCCGGACGAGCTGCGGTTCCGGGTGGTCGACGGCGAGGTCGACGGCGTCGAGCACGACGGCGTTGGCCGGGGTGTGGTGCGGACCCCGTTCGGCGTCGAGCCTGGCCACGACCCCGAGGACGTGCCCGGAGGCGGGGACGTCCCGCAGCCCGGTGCCCGCGAGTTCCGGGGCGCGCAGCGGCGGGTGGTAGACGGCCGCGGTGGACAGCAGCACGTCGTCGCCGTCGCCCGTCAGCCCGCCGGTCCACGCCAGCACCTCGTCCACGGTGGACAGCTCGGGCGGCACGTCGAGCACGACGAGCCGGTCCAGCAGCGGCGCGGTCGTGCGCAGCAGCTCCAGCACCAGGTCGCCGCGGTCCGCGCCGACCAGGTCGGCGCCGAGGTCGGGCAGCGCCACGAGCGCGGGCTCCGGCAGGTCGGCCTGGTCCCGCACGGCGGTCGAGTACTCGGCGCGACCCGGTGCCGCGTCGGTGCCGCCGGTGAGCGCGAGGTCCCAGGTCGCCGAGATGGCGCCGCCCGCGCCGGGCGGGGCGCCGTCCGGCACGAACCGGACCAGGCGGGACGTGGTGAGCCGATCGGCCACCGCCTCCGGAGGCAGGCCCGCGAAGGTCTCCGCCCGCTCGCCCGGCACCACCACCCGGACGGTCGTCGTCGGCGGTCCGGCGACGGAACTGGCCTGGTAGCGGATGGTGACGCGACCGCCGTTCGCCCAGGCTCCGGGACTCGTGGCGACGACCCGCCACCCGTCCGCCCACTCCGCGCCCGCGGTCTCGGCGGGACCGGAGACCCGCAGCACCCACGCCGTGCGACCGCCGTTCTCGAAGAACCCGCGCAGCGCGTACGGCGTGGCCGCCGAGCCGTCCGGCGGGCCGAACGCGCCGACCACGTCGTTCCAGCTCTCGACCCGGACCGGGGTGCCCACCGGTCCGCGCCTGGTCCGGCCGAGGAACGCCGCCACGTCCGTGCGCAGCGGCTCGGTGTCCGAGCCGCGCGGCACGGAGGTGAGGGTCACGCCCGGCAGGGCTGCACTGGTCATGTCCGCGGTCCCCGTCGTCTCACGCGTCGACCAGCAGGCTCTCGACCGCCAGCACGAGCGTCTCCATCGCGATCTCGTTCTTGGTGGCGTTGAACGACGGACCGGTGTACTTCGTGGGCCACGCCCGGTCGAAGTTCCAGCGCATGGCTTCCTGCCGGTTCTCGTCGAGCATCACGATGGAGCCGGACGTGCGGCGCACCCGGCCGTCGAGCGCCTCCTTCACCCAGTTCCAGAAGCCGACGTGGCCGGTGACGCCGCGCTTGAGGGTGAGCGCGCTCGGGAACTTCTTCAACCCCACGAGCTTGCGGACCGTGATGTCCTCGCTGCCGGTCCGGTACTCGATCACCGGGAGTTCCACGTCCAGCCCGCTGACCTCGGTGAAGGACCCGCTCACCGCCACGCCGTCATCGCTGACGTTCGTCACGATGACGAGGAAGTTGTAGGCGGCGTACGGATCGTCCCGCGTCACAGGTGGCATCGCTCTTGCCTCTCAATCACGTCGTGGTGTCAGACGAGCTGCTGCTCGCGGGTCTTCTGCTGGATCCGGAAGACGACGAACTCCGCCGGGAACACCGGCGCCACGCCGACCAGGCAGATCAGCCGCCCGTTCGCGACGTCGTCCTCGGTCATCGTGGAGCGGTCGCAGGTGACGAAGAACGCCTCGTCGGCCGTGGTGCCCGCGAGCGCCCCGGTGCGCCAGACCGTGGTGAGGAAGTTCGAGACCGTCTGGCGCACCAGCGCCCACAGCGACTCGTCGTTGGGCTCGAACACGACCCACTGCGTGCCCTCGTCGATCGACTCCTCGATGAACAGGAACAGCCTGCGCACGTTGACGTACTTCCACGTCGCGTCCGACGACAGCGTCCGCGCGCCCCACACCCGCTGCCCGAGACCGGGGAAGAACCGGATCGCGTTGATCCCCTTGGGGTTCAACAGGTCCTGGTGCCGCTTGGTGACGTCCTGCGCGATGCCGTCGGTGAGCCGGATGCCCCGGATGACGGCGTTCGCGGGCGCCTTGTGCACCCCGCGCTCGGAGTCCACGCGGGCGTAGATGCCCGCCAGGTGGCCGGAGGGCGGCACCTCGACGAACCGGTTGGTCGACGGGTCGTTGGCGACCAGCCACGGGTAGTAGAGCGCCGCGTACCTGGTGTCGAGGGGTTCCCGGAACGTCTGGACGCCCTCGATGTCGAGCCCGTCCTGCGGGTCGAGGATCGCGAACCGGTCCCTCAGCAGTTCGCAGTGCGTGACGAGCGCGGACTCGACGGTGCCGGACCACACGCCGGGGACCGCGCAGATCGAGACCTCGTCGACGTCCTCCAGCGCGACGATGCCGGTGCGCTTGCCGCTGCCGCCGTCGGTCCCGACGAAGTCGCCGACCGAGAGGTCCTCGAAGCCGTCGGTGCCGCCGTCGGACAGCGACAGCCACGGGCCGCCGGTCCTCGGGGTGGGGAACCGGGCGGGGTCGGTGGACAGGTCCGGCAGCGCGGTCGCGGTCACCAGCCGCGACTGGCGCGCCAGCACGGCGGACACGCTCGCCGGGTCGGTGTCGGGGGTGAGCCGGAGGTCGCGGAACGTCTCGGTGACCGCGGTCCCGCCCGGATCGGTGTACCGGGCGTCCAGCACGCCCTCGACGAGGACGAGCTTCGCGGACTCGAACACCTGGTCCGGGGTGTTGGCGTCGAAGGTGACGCGGTCCTCCTCGATCGACACGACGCGCAGCGTGGTCAGGGCGTCGCCGGTGTCGAGCTGGGCGACCGCGTTCTCGTACAGCCTGTTCACCCCGCCGATCCGCAGCTCCGGGCTCGCGCCGCCGTTCGCCAGGCGCACGCGGCGGACACCGAGCCCGACCGGCCAGGCGGGGTGGCTGGTGTTCGCGGGCAGCGTCAGCGTGACCCGTCCGCCCGTCGGTTCGCCCACCGCCACGGGGAAGCGCCGGTTGCCGATCAGGATCCACACGTCGTCGGGCAACGGGTCGGGATCGAGGCCCGGCACCGCGTCCACGACGACCGTGCCGCTGTCGGCGGGCGACTCCACGGCGAGCCGGGTGGTGAACAGCGGGCCCTCGTCCGGTGCGGCCAGCACGGGCAGGGTGGCGCTCGCCGCCGCCTGGAACCGCACCCGCACGGCCGAGCCCCACGCACCGGGGCTGGACGCGGAGAAGCGCAGGCTCGGCGTGTCGGCGCGGGGGCCGACCTGCACGTAGTCGCCCCGCGCCGCCTTCACCTCGACGGCCAGCGGGGCGGCGAGCCGGACCCGCCGGGCCGTCGCGTCGTAGCCGGTGACGGTCGCGGTGCCGATCTCGGTGTCGTCGCCGCCCCGGACGATCGTGAGGGCGTCGGTTCCGGTGAAGCCGATGACGTGCCCCAGTTCCAGCGACGTGGCACCGACGGCGGCGTCCCGCGCGATGGCGCTCACCAGCCCCTGGCCCAACGTGCCCGACGCGGCCACCGCGCCCGAGGAGGCCACCCGCTTCACGTAGAGGCGCTGGCCGCCGTTGTCGAAGAAGCCCTTGACCGCCAACGGGAACAGCCACCACCGGCCGCCCTCGCCGGGGTCGTTCGCCCACGCGTCGCGCACCGTCCGCTCCGGCTCGGCCAGGAAGCCGCCGAACGTGGTCTGGAACTCCAGGAAGTTCGTGACGAGCTTGGGCTTGCCGTCCACCGGTCCGCGCCTGGTGACCCCGACCATGCCCGCGGTGCTGGTGCTCACCCCCGCGATCGGCCGCGGCCCCGCGTCGATCTCCTCGACGTAGACGCCGGGGCTGAGGTACTCGGGCATGGCTGGCTCCTAACTTTCCCTGCTGTTCGGCTGTGCTGGACGGTCGGATCCGGTGATCTCGATGACGTGCCCGCGACCTCGGTCCGCGGGCAGTCGGACCAGAACCGACCCGGTGCGGCCCGGCCGCTCGGTCGCCACCAGTCGGAAGGTCTCGTCGGCGCCCTCCGCCCCGCCCTCCCACCGCAGGGCGAGGCGGAACGCGCCGCGGCCGTCGGTCAGGGTGCGCTCCCGCCAGGGCACGCCCTCGACACCGCTCACGCCCTCGGCGGCCACCAGCGCGTTCGCCACGGGGACCCGCGTCGCCGCGTCCACGGCGACGCCGTACGCGGTGCGCACGCCGGGCCCGTAGGGGAAGGCGGTGCCCGGCAGGAGCCGGACCACCCTCGGCGCGGCGAGTTCGACGGGCGGCCGGTCCTCGTCGTAGGGGAACGTCCGGAACTCGACGCCGACGACGTCGGCGGCGAACGGCTCGTCGTCGGCGGGGTACAGCGGCGCGAACCCGGCCGCGGTGAAGCGGGCCCGGAACCGGGCCGGGGCACCGCGCCTGCCCAGCCCAGGGTAGGCGATGGCCGCGCTGGGCGTGCGCACCGCGCGGACGTCCTCCGGCAGCCACGCGTTCGCGGCGGCGTCGAAGCGGTCCAGCTCGACGGCGACGCCCGCGGCCCGCACGCGCCCGGTGAACTCGTCCACCGGCACGAACCAGGCCGGGCTGTGCAGCACGGACCTCTCGACGCCGTAGAACCGGGTCATGGCGACGGCACCCCGTTGACGGTGCGGCTGGTGACCAGCCGGAGCGCCGACACGTCCAGGGAATCCAGGTTCACCACGCGGATCTCGTAGTTCAGCGAGAGCCGGTAGGGCTTCTGGATCGCGTACCAGACCCACGACTTCTGGTCGAGCGTCAGCGGTGCCAGGGTGACGTGCAGCGCGTCGGTGCTCGCCGCCAGGCTGCCGGTCAGCTCCTCGCCGTCGAGGACCGCGTCGTCGTAGAACGCTTGCAGCGCCCGGCCGATCATCCGGTGCTGGGTCATCTGGTCGCCGCCCCACGGGGTGACGAGGTACCGCAGCAGCAGCGCCATCGGCGGTTTGCGGCTGGTGGGCGCGTCCGGTGGCAGCGAGCGGACCGGGGGGCGGTTGCGGGAGGTCGGGTCCTCCGCGACCTCGTAGAGGAACACCGTCAGCTTCGGCACGTCCAGCTGCACGGGCTCGGAGAGGTCGTGCAGCTCCGCCCTCGGCGGTTCGGCGCTCAGCCCGTCGAGCGCCCGGTTCAGCCGCTCGACGACGATGGCCGACACGTCGGCCACCACACCGAAGTCTCCCACCGGACCCCCTCCTCCCCGCACCACCGGGCGAGCCGCGGTGGCACCAGGGCAGGATTCCAGCAGCGCGTGTCGGGTTCGCGATCCGACCGTCGCGGTGGCGTCACCGCCCCGTTCCACCCCGCCCGCGTTGACGCGCCGGGAACGCGGCGGTGACATCGGATGTGCATCCTTGCCGCTTGTGGACCCCATGGACGCTCCCGAGGAGCGCACCGGCAGCATGATCATGCGTGCCTGGTTGGAGGACGGACGGCCGGACCGCCTGCGCGTGCGGATCCTGTCCTCCGTCGGCTCGCGGCAGGCGCCCCCCACCGCCGTGAGCTCCGAACACGCCGTGCACGCGGCCGTCGACGACTGGCTGCGCACGCTCAGGACCAGGCCCGACAACGTTCCGGTGACGCCGTGACGACGGCCGTGGGCCACAATTCGCGGTGACGCCCGCGGGGAGATCGACGACAATCGTCGAGGAGAGGGCGTTCCCGGTGCTGAGGCGTCGCCTTGGGGGACCGATGCGGACTGAGGTACGACAAGCCGTCACGTTGCGGCTGCTCAAGGGTTTCGCGCTGCTCGTGGGGGACGAGCGGATCGCGCTGTCGTCGAGCGCCCAGCAGCTGCTGGCGTTCCTGGCGCTCCAGGGCAGACCGCGAACACGGGCCTACGTGGCCAGGACCCTGTGGCCCGAGGCCACCACGACCCGTGCGAACGCCAACCTCCGATCCTCGCTGTGGCGGGCGCTGCGCACGGAACCGGGGATCATCAAGGCGTCGTCGCAGGAGGTCGCGCTGGCCGCGGACATCCGCGTCGACTTCCACGACGCCACGGCCCGCGCGCACAAGCTGCTCGACAGGTCCACGGTGTGCGAGGACATCCTGACGAAGCAGACCTGGGACGACCTGTCGTCCGACCTGCTGCCGGAGTGGTCGGACAGCGAGTGGGTGCTGCTGGAGCAGGAGCAGTACCACCAGCTCCGGCTGTACGCGCTGGAGGCGATGGCGCGGCGCCTGACCGCGGCGGGCCGCCACGGCGAGGCGGTCGCGGCCGGTCTCGCCGCCGTGCAGGCCGAGCCGCTGCGGGAGAGCGCGCACCGCGTGCTCATCAACGCCCACCTCGCGGCGGGCAACCGCGCGGAGGCGCAGCACCAGTTCGAGCAGTGCCGCCGCGCGCTGCGGGACGAGCTGGGCCTGGAACCCCCGGTCGCGCTGCGGGAGCTGGTGACCCAGGCGATCCTCCGGTGAACCCGGTGGTGCGCCGGTCGGACCGCCGCACCACCACCGCCGGGTCAGATCTGGTTCTCGCCGCCGTCCACGTACAGGTTTGCGCCCAGGACGTAGCTGCTGTCCGGCGAGGCGAGGAAGGCCACGGCGGCGGCGATCTCCTCGGGGCGGCCGATCCGGCCGATCGCGACCCTGGCGCCCTCGCGCGCCTTGAAGGCGGTCGCGTTCTCCTCGCCGACGAGTTCGGTGATCCCGGAGGTGTCGGTCGGTCCGGGCGAGATCGCGTTGACGCGGATGCCGCGGCCCCTCAGCTCGTTGGCCCACGTCCTGGCGAACGTCCGGATGGCGGCCTTGGACGCCGCGTACAGGCCGAACATCTCCGTGCCGCGGTCGGCGCTGGTCGAGGCGTTCAGGATCACCGAGGCGCCCTCGTTGAGCAGTGGCAACGCCTTCTGCACGGTGAACAGCGTGCCCTTGACGTTGACGGCGAGGATCCGGTCGACCTCCTCCTCGGCGATCTGCTCCAGGGTCGCGAGGGAGGCGGTGGCCGCGTTGGCGAACACCACGTCCAGGCCCTTGCCCCTGGCGCGGACCGCGTCGTAGAGCCGGTCGAGGTCGGCGGGGTCGGTGATGTCGCCCGGCACCGCGGTGACCGACGGGCCGATGGCCTCGACGGCCTCGTCCAGCTCGGTCTTGCGCCTGCCGGTGATGAACACGTGCGCGCCCTCGGCCACCAGCCGCGCGGCGGTGGCCCGGCCGATCCCCCGCGTGCCGCCCCCGGTGACGACGGCCGTCTTGCCTTCCAGCGTTCCCATTCCGACCTCCACAGCTCTCCGTACCGATCGGTACTGAAGTCGACCGTAGCACTTCCGAACCGAACGGTACGGAAGGGGTACGATGGGGCCATGAGCGATGTCCGGAAGCCACCGATCGGCAGGCCGCGGGGGTTCGACGCCGACGAGGCCCTCCAGCGGGCCATGGTGGTCTTCTGGGAGCAGGGCTACGAGGGCGCCAGCCTGACCGACCTGACCGGGGCCATGGGCATCACGAAGACGAGCATGTACGCGGCCTTCGGCAACAAGGAGGACCTCTTCCGCAAGGCGCTGGACCGCTACGCCGACGGCCCGGCGGCGTACGTGGCCAGGGCGCTGGCGCTGCCGACGGCGCGGGAGGTGGCCGCGGCGCTCCTCGCGGGCGCGGTCGCGGCCAGCACCACGCCCGGCTGCCCGGCCGGGTGCCTCGGCGTCCAGGGCTCCCTCGCCGCGGGCGAGGGCGGGCGGACCGTGCGCGACCTCCTGGCCGACTGGCGCGACCAGGGCCGCACGCACCTGCACGACCGGTTCCGGCGAGCGGTCGACGAGGGCGACCTGCCGCCCGACGCCGACCCGCGCGTCCTCGCCCGCTACGTCACGACCGTGGCCAACGGCATCGCCGTCCAGGCCGCGGGCGGCGCGAGCCGCGACGAGCTCCAGGAGGTCGCCGACGTGGCCCTGCGGAACTGGCCCTGAGCGGGGTGGTCCCTCCCCCGGTCACGGGAGCCGTGGCGCGGGTCAGCGGCGCAGTGCGTCCACCAGCAGCGCGTAGGTCTCCGACACCGCTCCCGGCACGCTCGGCACCACCACCGCGTCCGGACGCAGGCGGACGACCTCCACCAGGTCGTCGTACATGGTCCCGAGCGCGGCCGGCCCGCCGCGCGCCGTGACGAGGCGGTGGTGGTGGAGGATCCACGGGTCGTCGCTGTCGCGCGCCCTGCGGTCGAACCGCTCCGCCGACGCCTCCCGGCCGTCGAGCAGCACGACCTCCCGGAAGTCGGCCCCGTGCTCGCGCGCCAGGTCCTCGAACGCCGCGATCTCGTGCAGCCGGGCGTGGTACTGGGGCAGCACGACGTCGTGCCCGCCGCCCAGGTGGGTCGCCGCCATCGCCCGGACGAGCGACCACACGGCGGGCCACGTGTCCGTCTCCTCGTCCCGCCACCCGCCGACCAGGCGGTGCACGAGGTCGACGTCGAGGTTCAGCGTGCCGGGCTCGCGATCGGCGAGCAGCGCGGAGAGCGTGGACTTGCCGATGCCCGGCGGACCGTTGAGGTGGACCAGTCGTGCCACACCAGCACCCTAGCGCCCCGACCGGCGCTAGATCACCGACCGGGCCAGGCCCCGGAACAGGCTCTCCAGGTCGTGCTCGCCGTCGCGGGTCTGCGCGCCGTGGGTCAGCCCCGCCCCCATCAGCTCCGCCGTGGCGGGGCGGAAGACCAGACCGGCCCAGGCGTCGTTCTCCCGCACCAGGCCCTCGGTGAGGTCGCGGGGGGCGATGGCGTGCTTCACGGCGGCCACGACGCCGTCCGGGAGCGCGGCGATGTGGCGGGCGAGGCGGTCCACGACGTCGTCCAGCTCGTCGGCGGGCACGGCCCGGTTGACCCAGCCGTAGCGCTCGGCGGTCTCGACGTCGAACAGGTCGCCGCCGAGCACCACCTCCAGGGCGCGGTTGCGGCCGATCCTCTCGGCGAGGTACTGCGTGGCGCCACCGCCGGGCACGATGCCCATGAGCGCCTCGACCTGGCCGAGCCCGGCCCGGCCGATCGCGGCGAACGCCATGTCCGCGGCCACGACGAACTCGGCTCCACCGCCGCGCGCCTTGCCCGCGAGCTTGACGATCGTCACCTGGGGCTGGTGGCGCAGCTGCTCGCCGAGTGCCTGGAAGACGTTGACGCCCTCCGGCAGGCCGGCCGCCAGCGCGGCGAGGGCCTCCGGTGTGGCGGTCATGTCGACGTGGGCCAGGAAGAAGTCCGGGTCGGCGCTGTCGAAGACGATCACGCGGACCGCGTCGTCGGCCGCCAGCGCGGTGAGCAGGTCCCGCAGGTCGGTCATCAGGGCGACGCCGAGGAGGTTGACCGGCGGGTTGTCGATGGTGACGTGGGCGACCCCGTCCTTCCTGATCACCCGCAGGGTCTGGTGGGAGTCGTGGTCCATCATGTCTCCAGTAGGTGTCCGGGACGATCTCGGTTCCTGTTCACACCTACTGTGAAACCACTCCTGAGCTGCGTCAACAAGGCACTGTGGGGATACTGGGATTGTGGAGGATACCGCCGTGACCGCGTCCGAGAGCGATGTCGAGAGCTTCTACGGGGCCATCTCCGAGGGCGGCCTGGTGTTCCGGTCCGACTGCGCGAGCAGGCCGATCCTCGACCAGATCGCCGACAAGTGGTCGATGATGGTGATGGCGGTCCTGAGCGAGCCGCGCCGGTTCAACGAGATCAGGCGCCGCCTCGACGGCGTGACCCAGCGGGTCCTGACGCAGACGCTCCGCCGCCTGGAGCGCAACGGGATGGTCCGGCGCCGCGTGCTGCCGACGTCGCCGATCGGCGTCGAGTACTCGCTCACCCCGATCGGGGAGTCGCTGCGCGAGCCGTTCGGCCACCTCTACGACTGGACGGTCGCGAACGCGCCCGCGATCCAGGCGCACCAGCGCGACTACGACGGCAGGCAGCGGGCCCGGCCGTCGAGCTGAAGCACCGGTTCCGGCACGCGCCGGTCGACCCGGTTCCGCGCGCGCCTCCGGTGTCCCCGTGGTGATCACGACCGAGGCCCGCCGGGGCCGCTCCGGCACAGCGGTCTTCTCGTCACGCCACCTCGGGCCGGGCCGTGACGAGGGTGGGAGGGCCCCGCGGCGCGGGACCCTCCCACCGCGGATCAGCTCGCCTGGCAGGTGACGGTCGGCCAGGCCCAGTTGCCGTTGTGCTGCACGGTGAAGCCGAACGAGTTGCCGCTGCCGTTGGGGCGCGCGGTCATCACGTTGCCACTGGAATCCCAGCTGGCGCTGGTGTTCCAGGTGGCGATGATCTTCTGCGGCGAGCTGACGGTGACCGTGACCGTCCAGTTGTCGCTGCCCGAGACGGAGACGAGGCCGTTGAAGCGGTCGTTCCACTTCTCGCCCTCGGAGTACGTCGCGCTGCAACCACCGGGGTTCGGGTTGGACGTGGTGGTCGTGGTCGTCGTCGGCGGGGTGGTGCCGGTGCCGGTGTTCAGCACGGAGAGGACCGAGTTGTACGCGGCCTTCTTGTTGCCGGAGCCGTCGAACAGCAGCGGGGTGCCCGAGGCGCGCCACGAGTCGGTGTCGCGGATGCCCCACACGGTGATGCCGGTGCAGCGGGCCACGGACAGGCAGGCCTGCACGACGCCCTGGTACTGCTGGGCCTGGCTGGAACCGGAGCCCTCGATGTCCAGCTCGGTGATCTGGACATCGACGCCGAGCGCGGCGAAGTTCCCCAGGGTGGTGTGGTAGTTGGACGGGACGGGGTTGCCGCTGTTGAAGTGGGCCTGGAAGCCGACGCAGTCGATCGGCACGCCGCGGGACTTGAAGTCCTGCACCATCCGGTACACGCCCTGGGTCTTGGCGTGCGACCAGTTGTCGGTGTTGTAGTCGTTGTAGCAGAGCTTGGCGTTCGGGTCGGCCGCCCGCGCCGCGCGGAACGCCGCCTCGATCCAGTCGTTGCCCGTGCGCTGGAGGTTCGAGTCGCGACGACCGCCGGAACTGCCGTCGGCGAACGCCTCGTTCACCACGTCCCAGGCGTAGATCTTGCCCCGGTAGTAGCTCGCGACCTGCGTGACGTGGTTGAGCATCGCCGAGCGCAGGGCGCTGCCGCCCATGTTCTGCATCCACCCCGGCTGCTGGGAGTGCCACGCCAGGGCGTGGCCGCGGACCCGCTTGCCCTGGTTGCGGGCCTGGTTGACGATGCGGTCGGCGTTGCCGTAGCTGAACTGCCCCTGGTTGGGCTCGGTCGCGTCCATCTTCATCTCGTTCTCGGCCGTGACCATGTCGAACTCACGGTTCAGGATGCCCGTGTAGGTCGAGTCCGAGAGCTTGTTCGCCGCCACGGCCGTGCCGAAGTAGCGGCCGCTCTGCTGCGCCGCCGCCGCGAGCGTGGAGGCGGCGCCGCTGGCGGGTGCCGCCGCGAGGACCGCGACCCCCGCGGCGACGGCCACCAGGGCCGACACGAGCGCTGTTCGTGAGACCGACTTCGCTGTCAGCGTCATGGATGTCGCTTTCTTGGAGGCACCCGTGGAGGTGCGTGGGTGAACGGGGTGGAGACCCCCGGAGCCGGGTGCTCCGAGGTACAGGGGGGTGGGGACCGCTACGGGGCGTCGAGCGGACCGTGTTCGAACCAGTCGGCCCACGCGGTGCCCTCGGTGGCGTACAGGCCGATGACCCGGCCGGTGAAGCCCGTGGCGACCTCCGTGGACAGGTACCGGCCGTCGAGTTCGGCGAGCAGGTCCTCGCCGACGTGGAAGGCGATGAGGTCGGGGGCGGCGACGTGGAGGCCCGTCGGCTGCCCGTCGACCGGTGGCCGCTCCCCCGCCGGGCCGGTGGTGATCACCAGCGTCACCGGGCCGGGCGGCACGGGACGGGTCGCCACCCGGTGGCGCAGCGGGCCGATCCGGGCGATCACGTCGACCTGCCCGTCGGCGACCTCCAGGTCGTAGTGGTGGCCCTCGTCCACGCGGATCGACAGGCCCGCCCGACCGGAACCGGGGTCCAGCAGCGCCGCGGTCCGGCTCTCCTGGTGCTCCTGGCGGCGGCCGAGGAGGGTGCAGCCCGGTCGGTCCAGTGTGGACCCGGTGGCGTGCAGGGCCAGCCACCCCGGCCGTTCGACCAGCGACCAGGAGTCGTCGGGGCGCGACCGCGGCGAGATCCACCGCGGGTCGAGCGCGGGCGCGTCGAAGTCGTCCCGGCGCGCAGCCCGCTCCACCGGCCGCGGGCTGCCCGGTCCCCGTTCGCGGAGGTTGACGGGGCCGACGACCGGCCAGCCGTCCTCCCACGCGACGGGGGTGAGGAACGTCTCCCGCCCCAGCACGTGGAAACCGGGGCTGTAGCCGCGCGGACGGGTGGCGAGCAGGACCATCCAGTACTCGCCGTCGGGGCCGATGACGAGGTCGGCGTGGCCGGTGCTCTGGACCGGGTGGGCGGTGCCGCGGTGGGTCAGGACCGGGTTGGACGGCGCGGGTTCCCAGGGACCGCGGGGGGTCCGGGCGCGCGCCATCGCCACGGTGTGGCCGCGTTCGGTGCCGCCCTCGGCGATCATCAGGTACCACCACTCCCCGATCCGGTACAGGTGCGGCGCTTCCGGCCACTGCAACCCCGTCCCGGACCAGGCGGCGATCGGCCCCTCCAGCACCTTCCCGGCCTCGGGGTCGATCCGGGCCACGCCCACGCCCTGGAAGGCGCACCAGCAGTCGCCGTCCTCGTCCCACGCGAGGTCGGGATCGATGCCGGGCAGGTCGATCCACACCGGGTCCGACCACGGGCCCTCGGGCCGCTCCGCGCTGACGATGAAGTTGCCGCCCTCGGAGACGTTCGTGGTGATCAGCCAGAACCTGCCGTCGTGGTGGCGGATCGTCGGCGCGTAGATGCCGTCGGACGCCGACGCGTCGGGCGGCAGCGGGAGCTGGGCAGGCCGGTCGAGGACGTTGCCGATCTGCCGCCAGTGCACCAGGTCGCGGCTGTGGAAGAGCGGTACGCCGGGGAAGTACTCGAAGCTGGAGCACACCAGGTAGTAGTCCTCGCCGACCCGGCAGACGCTGGGGTCGGGGTGGAATCCGGGGATGACCGGGTTGTCGTAGTACCAGTCCGTCGTTTCCTCGTGCACGGGTTCCGTCGCTCCAGGGTGTCGTGGTGCAGGGGGGTGGTGTGTCAGCCCTTGAACGCGCCTTCCAGGACGCCCGCGACCATCCGCCGTCCCACGAGGACGAACAGCACGACCAGCGGGGCGGTGGCCAGGAACGAGCCGGACATGGCCAGCCCGAGGTCGACGTCGTAGCTGTTCTGGAGGGCCTTGATGGCGATCTGGGCGGTGTAGCGCTCGGGTGTCTTGAGCACGATGAAGGGCCAGAGGAAGTCGTTCCACGCCGTGACGAACCCGAACAGGCCGAGCACGAACGCCGCGGGGCGCACGATCGGGAAGGCGATGCGCCAGAACACCTGCCACGAGTTCGCGCCGTCGATCGTCGCCGCCTGCACCAGTTCGTCGTCGATCGTGGCGGTGATGTGCTGGCGCATCCAGAAGATGCCGAAGGCGCTGGCCAGTCCGGGCACGACCAGGGCCTGCAGCGTGTCCACCCAGCCCAGCGACGACATGATCATGTACTGCGGGATGACGGAGAGCTGGGTGGGAACGGTCATGGTGAGCACGACGACCAGGAACAGGGTGTTGCGGCCGGGGAAGCTCAGCTTGGCGAACGCGAAACCGGCCAGCGCGCACAGCACCGCCTGGCCCGCGCCGATGGCGGTGGCCACGAACAGGCTGTTGAGCAGGGACTGGACGAACGGCACCGTGTCCAGCACCAGGCCCAGCAGGTGGAAGAAGTTGTCGCCGGGCACGACCGCGGGCGGCATCCGCGTCGCGGTCGCGGTGTCGGTGGTGGCGACGACGAACATCCAGTACAGCGGGAACAGGCACGCGGCGGCGGCCCCGGACAGCAGCAGGTAGGTCCACCAGCGGACCCGGCCGTGGGGTCGGCGGCGCGCCGCGGCGGCGGTCACCGGTCCGCCCTGATCCGCGCCGACAGCAGGTAGTTGACCGCGGCGATCACCACGACCACGACGAACAGCGCGACGCCGACCGCCGAGCCGTAGCCGAACTCGAACTCCCCGAAGCCCTGCTCGTAGAGGAACAGCGTCAGCGTCTGGCACTGCCGGACCGCGCCGCACGTCAGCGGTGCGCCCGCGGCGATCAGGAGCGGCTCGGTGAAGATCTGGAGTCCGCCGATGGTGGACGTGACGACGGTGAAGATGATCACCGGCCGCAGGGACGGGATGGTGATGTGGCGGAACCGCTGCCACGGACCGGCTCCGTCGATGGCCGCCGCCTCGTAGACCGCGCGCGGCACCGCCTGCAACGACGCGAGGTAGAGCAGCGTGGTGTAGCCGAACCACCGCCAGGTCACCATCGTGGCGATCAGGACGTGGCTGCCCCAGGTGGACTGGACGAAGTCGACCGGTGCCACGCCGACCAGGCCCAGCAGCCAGTTGAGCAACCCGTAGTCGCGGTCGAACAGCTGCGCGAACACGATCGCCGTCGCCGCCACCGACGTCACGTAGGGCACCAGCACCGACATGCGGAAGAACAGCGCGAACCGCAGCCGGGCGTGGTTGAGCACGTGCGCCAGCAGCAGGGCGATCAGCAGTTGCGGGACGGTGGACAGGAACCAGATGCTCACCGTGTTGCGGGCGGCGTTCCAGAAGCGGGGGTCGGAGGCCATGCGGGTGAAGTTGTCCACGCCGATGAACACCTGGTCGCCGATGGGGTTCCAGTCGAACAGGGCCACGTAGAAGGTGAAGGCGAACGGGAACAGCCCGAACACCGCGAAGAGGACGAAGAACGGGGCGATGTAGGCGTAGGGCGCCAGGCGCTCCCCCAGCCCGCGAGCCGTTCGGGGGGCCAGGGGCGGCGGCGCGACCCGCGGTGCGGGGACGAGCGTGATGGCCACCCGGTCACCCGCCGATGGCGGTCTTGATGTTGCGGACCGCGTCGTCCCACGCGGTGGCCGGGTTGCCGCCGCTCTGCTCGACGTTGGTGATGGAGTTGAGGAACTCCTGGCCGATGGTGGCGCTGTCCGGTCCGATGTAGAACGGCTTCAGCCCCAGCAGCGAGTCGGTGTAGACCCGGCCGATCCGCGCGTCGGAGAAGAACGGGTCCTGCCGCGAGGTGAGCTTCTCGTCCTGGTAGACCGACGGGGTGGAGGGCAGGGCCCCGACGCGGACGAAGTGGTCGAGCTGCCCCTGGGGCGACTGCATCTCCTTGATGTAGTTCCAGGCGGCCTGCGGGTTCTTCGCGCGCTTGGGGATGGCCAGGTAGCTGCCGCCCCAGTTGCCCGCGCCGCCGGGGATCTTCGCGATGGCCCACTTGCCCGCGGTGTCGGGTGCGGTGCTGCGGATCGTGTTGAGCATCCACGACGGCGCGGCCACGGCCGCGTACTGACCCTGCGCCAGGCCCGCGCTCCACGCGCTCTCGAACGACGTCTGCCCCGCGGTGATCCCGGCGGTGGCCGCCGCGACGCCGAGGTCGAACGCCGCCCGCACCTGGGGGTTGCGGTCGTAGACCAGGTCGCGGCCCTCGCTGTAGTACTTCTCCGACACCTGGTTGACCGCCTGGTAGAAGACGCTGGTGGCCGCGTTGTCGATGAAGGCCTTGCCGGTGGCCTGCTTGTAGCGCTTCCCGGTCTCGATGAACGCCTCCCACGAGGGCCACAGCGCGCTGACGGCCGCCGGGTCGGTCGGGAGCTGGGCCGCGGCGAACAGGTCGGTCCGGTAGGCGATGGCCATCCCGCCGACGTCGGTGGGGATGCCGAGCACCTCGCCGTCCTTGGCGACGCTCTGCTTCATCACCCAGTCCAGGTAGTCGTCCGTGATGTCGTCCGCGCCGAGCGTTCTCAGGTCGACGAAGTTCTGGGGCTGCTGCACGAACTTCGGCAGGTTGTCGCCCTGGATGAGCACGAGGTCCGGCACCTTGCCTCCCGCCAGCGCCGTCGTGAGCGCCTGCGCGGTCTCCGTCGAGGTGCCCACCTCGGTCAGCTTGACCTCGACGTCCGGGTGCTTCTCCCGGTAGGCGTCCACGGACAGCTTCTGGTTGATGGCGGCGAACGACCAGAACTCGAACGACGTGCCGTCGCCTCCCCCGCCACCACCCGTGCCGGGTGTGCAGGCGGTGGTCAGGACGAGCGCCGCGGCGGCGAGCAGCGTGGGCAGGCGGAGGGTCACGTCGCGTCTCCAAGGTGATCGGGGCGAACAGCAACACCGGTCGACGAACTCGAAACTTTCGACATATTTTCCGAATGTTAGCGCTCACGACGGTAAGCTGAGTCACATCCGGCGTCAAGGGCGTCACGTCGCTGTCACCTGGAGGACCCACGTGCCCGGACTGCGACGGCGGCCCGACGTCGACCGTCACAACCGTGCCCGAGGAAGCGCCGAGAGGGCCGGGGCACCGACCCGCGCACCCCGAAAGTACTTTCGTAACCCGCTGAACAGAGGCAACAAGGGGGTCGCGCGCACCGAGAGGACGCCGTGCCACGAGGGTTGGACCGAACCGGGTGGAGGTCCGCGCTCGACCCGACCGGACCGACCGCGACAGAGGTCTGTTAGCGCGAACATGGCGGGTGCGGCAACTCGATACTTTCGACGCTTCTCGCGCAAGAAATGGATCGGCAGGATGTGGGTCGACCTCGCCCCCTTCGAGAGGAGACCCCCGTGGCAGCACCTCCCACGACCCGCCGCGCCCTGGCACTGGTGGTGATCGCCGTCGCGGCGGGCGCGTCGGTGATCACCAACGGGTCGGCCGCCGCGGCGGACAACCCGTGGACCAGGGCCGACAGCGGGGTCGTCGCGTCGCGCTCGGCCCAGCCGGGAGACGTCCGGGCGGAGGGGTTCGCGGGGTTCACCCTCGACCGGCCCGCCATGGCCGCCGCCCTGGCGGGGGCCGACACCCGCGAGGTCCTGCTGCCGACGCCCGCGGGCACGTTCGAGCGGTTCGCGCTCGTCGACACCCCGGTCATGGAGCCGGGGCTGGCCGCCCGGCACCCGGAGATCAGGACCTTCGCGGGCCGGAGCCTGGACGACCCGACGGCGACGCTCCGCGCGGACCTGACCCCGCTGGGCTTCCACGCCTCCGTGCGCTCCCAGCGCGGGCAGTGGTTCGTCGACCCCTACAGCCACCGCGACCAGGGTCTGTACGCCAGCTACTTCGGCCACGACCTCGCGCCCGCCGCGCCGCTGGAGGAAGGCGGTGTCGAGTACGCGACGACGCCGTTCCGGCCCGCGACGGCGGCCCCGAGCCCCGTCGTGCGGCTGCGCACCTACCGGCTGGCGATCATCTCGGACCCGTCGTACGCCCGGTACTTCGGCGTGGAGAACGTGATCGCGGCCAAGGCCGCCCTGGTGAACCGGGTGGCGCAGGTCTACGAGGACGAGCACGCGATCCGGCTGCTGCTGGCCGACGGCAGCGACCGGACGAACCTCAGCACCGACGCGGAGGCGACCGGTCCGAACGGGCCGTGCGGCGCGGCGCCGTGCTTCGAACCGTCCGAACTGGAGGGTTGCGTGACCGGGACCCTCGGTCGCGCCGCGACGGTGCTGGGCCAGCTCATCGGCGCGGGCGGCTACGACGTCGGGCACGTCGTGCTGGGCGTCCGGGGCGGCGGAGCCGGGGTACCGGGCGTGGGCGGGCCCGACAAGGCCGCGGGGTGCACGGGCATCACCACACCGACCGGCGACCACTTCGCCGTGGACTACGTGGCGCACGAGATCGGGCACCAGTTCGGCGCGGAGCACACGTTCAACGGCGACCAGTGGGGCTGCGGCACCGGCCAGCGCCGGGCGGAGTCCTCCTACGAGCCGGGCAGCGGCTCGTCGATCATGGCGTACGCGGGCATCTGCCAGCAGGACAACCTCCAGCGGCACAGCGACCCGTACTTCTCGCACCGCAGCCGCGTGGAGGTCGCCGCCTTCACCACGTCGACCAGGTGGGACGCGACCGAGGTGCAGAACGTGTCCCTGCGGGACTTCGACGACGGCGACTCGTTCACGCTGACCCACGACGGCCGCAGGTCGGACCCCGTCACCCGCGCAGGCTACGGCCAGGAGGCGATCAGGGCGGCGGTCGAGTCGATCCTGCCCGAGGGCGCGCGGGTCGAGGTCGCGGGCTTCGGGGACAACGTGAACCGGCCGACCCCGTTCGACACCACCGGTTTCCAGGTCACGTTCCGGGGAGCACTGGAGGGGACCGACGTCGCCGCGCTGGGCATCGACGTCACGGGGGCGACCGGGCACGTCGGCGAGACGGTCAGGGGTGGCCCGCAGGGCAACCAGGGCCACGTCCGGGACACCCGCAACCACGCGCCCGTCGTGACCGTCCCCGCTCGGCACACGATCCCGGCGCGCACGCCGTTCTCGTTGACCGGCAGGGCCTCCGACCCCGACGGCGACCCGGTGACCTACCTGTGGGAGCAGGACGACCCCGGTGGCGAGACCGGAACCCCGTTGGTGGACAAC
>NZ_DBNGPQ010000011.1:0-26775 GCF_057122925.1 Umezawaea sp.
CACCCGACGCCGCCACTCCCATCTCGGCCAGATGCCCCCGATCGACTACGAGAACAGCCTGCTGCCAACACCGGCTACGCTGACCCACGCCGCATAACCCCGTGTCCAACATCCGGGGTGAAGTCCCGTTGGCCGTTGGCCGTTGGCTGCTGGCTGCCTGGCTGCTGGTTGGCTGACCGCTGGTGTGGTTGGCTGCTTGGCCGGTCCGGTGCCGGGTTGGCTGTTTGTCCGGTCTGCTGCGTGTCAGGTCGTTCGTTGTTTGCTGGCCGCGCCCTTCGCCTGGCTCCCGCATTCCCCGTTCCTCACCGCTCGCCTTCGTCTCGTCGTTCCCCGCTCCTACGCCCTGGGTTCGGCGCCCTTTCCCTTGGCCGTCGCGCCTTCGGCTCTCCCGTGGTCGCCGCCTTCGGCTGCGTGGCCGTGTCTTGTCTGCACTCTGGACTCGTCGCCCCTGGGTGACTTCGCCCTGGTGGTCTTGGGTCGGTCCACACCCTCCTGGGCCGGCCGGGGGCTCGCCGAACCGCGGTCCGAGTCGTGGCCGTCGGTGCGGAGACCGTCCTGGTGACAGGGTCTAGACGACCAGGCCCACGGACATGGTCAGGAAGACCGCCGCGCACACCGCGTCCAGTGCCGTGGTCACTCCTGGGCGCTTGAGCTTGCCCGCCACTCGGCTCGCCGCGATCACGATCAGCAGTTCCCAGAGCGCCGCCAAGCCCAGGAAGACCACGGCCAGCATCGCCAACTGGGCGGTGGGGTCGCCCGCGCCGATGAACTGCGGCAGGAACGCCAGCGAGAACAGCAGCATCTTCGGGTTGGTGATGTTGGTCAGGAAGCCCCGGCGGAACGGGCGGTCGGGTACCGCCTCCAGTGGCTCGTCGGTCGCGGTCGTGCGGTGGAGCAGGCCGCGCGCGATCGACAGCGCCAGCCACAGCAGGTAGGCCGCGCCGATCCAGCGCAGCGCCACCAGCACGACCGGGTAGCGGGCCAGGACCACGCCCAGCCCGGAGATGACGACGCCCACCTGGACGAAGCTCGCCGAGTGGATGCCCGCGAGCGCCCACAGGCCCGCGCGTGTGCCGGAGCGCATCGAGGTGCGCAGCAGCAGGAACGCGTCGACGCCCGGCGTGAGCACGACGACCGCGCAGGCGATCAGGAAGGCCGGTAGTTGACCGAAGTCGAGGAACACGCGTAGACCTCCCAGATTTCCGGACAGACCGTTGTGATCTGCGCAATAGGCCGTTAAATCTCCGGCAACATGGAACGCTAACAGGAGAATCTCCGGTTTTAATCCCGGTCTGGGCGACATGTGCTCGACCGCTACGGTGGGTAGTCGTTCGTCCACCTGCCGTAGAGGAGTGCTCCGTGCGGACCACCGTGTCGTTCGTCGCCGCCATCACCGCCGTGTTCGCGTCCGCCACACCGGCGCACGCGGTCGTCGGCGGCACCGAGGCGCCCGACACGCCGTGGGCGGTGGCGCTCACGGACGCGAACGGCAGGCTCTTCTGCGGTGGTGCGCTGGTGGCGCCGGACCGCGTGGTCACGGCCGCGCACTGCCTGACCGAGCAGTTGGCGCTCACCAAGCGGGACCGGTCGCCGCAGGCGATCCGCGTCGTCGCGGGACGGTCCGATCTCCGCGCTGGAGGGCCGTCCGTCAGGGTCGCCGGTGTCTGGAAGCACCCCGACTTCCGCGAGGTGACCAAGGGCGACGACGTGGCGGTGCTCACGTTGAGCGAGCCCCTGCCCCAGGCGACCGTTCCGCTGGTCGACGCGGGCGACACGGCGAGCTACGCGCCGGGCACCGGGGCGACCGTCCTGGGCTGGGGGCGCACCGCCGAGGGTGCCGAGCCGTCGCCGACGCTGCGCCAGGTGGACGTGCCGGTCGTGTCGGACGCCGATTGTGGCCGCGCGGTCCCGCGGTTCCGTCCGGACGGCATGGTGTGCGCGGGTCTTCCCGAGGGAGGCAAGGACGCGTGCGAGGGCGACTCGGGCGGACCGATGGTCGTTCGCGGCAGGCTCGTGGGCGTCGTGTCGTACGGCACGGGCTGCGCGCGGCCGGGGGAGCCGGGCGTCTACACGCGACTGGCCGCGTACCGGTCACACCTCTGAACCGGCTCCGCTGTGATATCCAGGCGCATGTGCGCACATCACAGTTTCACGCCACGCTGCGCAGGCAGTGGGCGGCCGACCTGACCACGGAGCAGCTCTACGCGTTCCTGCGCCTGCGGAGCGAGGTCTTCGTGATCGAGCAGTCCTCCATCTACCGGGACCTCGACGGCCGCGACCTCGAACCGGGAGCCCGGCACTTCTGGCTGGAGGTCGACGGCACGTCCGAGCCGGTGGCCTACCTCCGGCTGCTGGAGGAGCCGGACGGCACGTTCCGGATCGGCCGGGTCGTGACCGGGCGGGTCGCCCGAGGCCGCGGCTACAGCCGCAGGCTGGTGGAGGCCGCGCTCAGCGAGGTCGGCACGGTCGACTGCGTGCTGGACGCGCAGACCTACATCGTCGACTTCTACGGTTCGTTCGGCTTCGTGCCCGAGGGCGAGGAGTTCATCGAGGACGGGATACCGCACCTGCGGATGCGCCGGTCTCGCTGATCACCCGCACCGCGCGGTCGATGTCGGCGTCCGACAGGTCCGCGCGGGCGGTCAGCCGGAGCCGGGACACGCCGTCCGGGACCGACGGCGGCCGGAAGCAGCCGACGACGACGCCGCTGGTGCGGCACGCCTCGGCCCAGCCGAACGCCGCCTCGGCGGACGGCGCCTGCACGGACACGACCGCCGCTGAGGGCGAACTGGCGCGCAGGCCCGCGGCGCGCAGCCGTTCGGCCAGCTCCTGGGCCACGGCCACCACGCGCGCGGGCCGGTCGGGCTCTTCCCGCAGCACCTTCAGCGCGGTCAGCGCCGCCGCCGCGCTGCCGGGGGCGAGACCGGTGTCGAAGATGAAGCTGCGGGCGGTCTCGACCAGGTGCCGGATGACCCGGCTCGGCCCGAGGACCGCCCCGCCCTGCGCGCCGAGCGACTTGGACAGGGTGACCGTGGTGATGACGTCGGGCGACTTCGCGAGGCCCGCCGCGTGCACCGCGCCCCGCCCGCCGTCACCGAGCACGCCGAGGCCGTGGGCGTCGTCCACGACCAGCGCCGAGTCGTGCTCGCGGCACGCGGCGGCCAGCTCGCCCAGCGGCGCGAGGTCGCCGTCGACCGAGAACACCGAGTCCGTCACGACGAGCGCGCGGCGCTTGCCCCTGGTCGCGAGCGCGTGCGCGACCTGGGGGACGTCGCAGTGGCCCGCGACGACCACGTCGGCCTTGGACAGCTTGCAGCCGTCGATCAGCGACGCGTGGATGTACTGGTCGGCCACGATCGCGGTGCCCGGACCGGACAGCGCCGTGAGCGCGCCGAGGTTCGCCGCGTAGCCGGACGAGAACACCAGCGCTGCCTGCGCGCCGCAGAAGTTCGCCAGCTCGTACTCCAGCTCCATGTGCAGCTCGGTGCTGCCCGTGACCAGCCGCGACCCGGTCGAACCCGCTCCCCAGCGCATCGACGCGGCGGCCGAGGCGCCGGTCACGCGCTTGTCCCGCGCCAGCCCGAGGTAGTCGTTCCCGGCGAGGTCGAGGTCCGTCGAGGTCGCCGGTCGAGGCCGCAGCCTGCGGGTCAGTCCGGCCTTCGCGCGGGCCTCCGCGCGGGTGTCGATCCAGTCGAACACCGAGTCACCTGTGCTCACGCTCACGGCGGCAGTCTCCCACCGGCCCGATACGGTCCTGGCGTGCGGACCACCCAGATCGACCTCTTCGGGGCCGACTTCACCGCCGATCCGCACCCCGACCTGCGGCGCCTGCGGTCCGAGAGCCCCGTGCACCACGATCCGGCGACCGGGTTGTGGCTGGTCAGCCGGTACGCGGACGTGCGGGCCGTGCTCGCCGACGCCCAGGCGTTCCACCCGGACAACGCGCTGACCGCCGTGACGCCGATCCCGCGCCCGGTGCTGCGGGTGCTGGCGCGGGCCGGGTTCTCCCTGCCGCCGACGCTCGCCAACAACGGCACCGACACCCACGCGGACCTGCGCCGACTGGTCGCCGGGTTCCTCACGCCCGCGCGGGTGGCGGCGTTCGAGGACCGGATCGCCGAGCTGTGCGAGGAGCGCCTGGCCTCGCCCGTCGACCTGCACGCGGACCTGGCCCGCGACCTGCCGTGCGTGGTGCTGATGGAGGTCCTCGGCATCGCGGACGTCGACGTGCCCGCGCTCAAGGCGTGGAGCACGGCGTCGCTGGAGCTGTTCTGGGGCAACCCGTCGCTGGAGCGGCAGCACGAGCTGGCCGGTCGCGCGGGCGCGTTCCACCGCTGGCTGACCGCGCGCGTCCGAGCCGCGTCGCCCGACGGCGACGACCTGTTCGGCGCGCTGGTCGCGGCGGGCACGCCGGTCCGCGAGGCCGCGGGGCTCTGCTACTTCCTGCTGATCGCGGGCCAGGAGACGACGACGCAGCTGCTCAGCACGCTGTTCGACCGCGTGCTCCGCCACCCCGACGTGTGGCGGAGGCTGGCCGACGGCGAGCCCGGCCTGGCCGCCGCGTGCGTCGAGGAGGTGCTGCGCCGCGAACCGCCCGTCACGACGTGGCGGCGGGTGACCAGCCGTCCGGTCACGCTGTCCGGCGTCGACCTGCCCGCGGGCGCGCCGCTGCTGCTGATGCTCGCGGGCACCGGCTCGGACCCCGTCGTGTTCGCCGAGCCGGAGTCGTTCTGCCCCGGCCGGTCCGGTGCCCGCGGGCACCTCGCGTTCGGCTTCGGCAGGCACTACTGCCTGGGCGCGGGCCTGGCGCGGCTGGAGGGCGAGGTCGTGCTGCGCACGGTCGCCCGCCGCTTCCCCACCCTCCGGCTCACGTCGGTCGCCCCGCCGCCGATGCTCGGGCTGCTGTCGTTCCGCGCCCCGGTGAGCGTGCCGGTGACCGGCTAGGGGATCAGGAACGTCTTGCCCGTCGTCCTGCGCTCCTCCAGGGCGCGGTGGGCAGCCGCCGCCTCGGCCAGCGGCCACGACTCGCCGAGCACGGGCCGGAGTTCGTCGGCCGCGCCCAGCGCGAACACCTCGGCCAGCAGCCCGGCGGCGTACGCGGGGTCGCCCGCCAGGTTGCGCAGGCCGATCAGCCCGACGCCCTTGCGCACCACGTCCTTCACGGTGATGTCGGCGAACGAGCCCGACGCGGTGCCGTAGAGGACCATCCGGCCGACGCCGTCGCGCAGGAGGCCGAACGCGGACCGGGTGACGTCGCCGCCGACCGAGGACAGCGCCACGTCGACCGGTTCCAGCCGCGAAACCCAGTCGGGGCTCGTGTAGTCGGCGGTCTCGTCGGCGCCGAGCTCCTTGGCGGCGGCCAGTTTCGCGTCCCCCCGCGCGAGGGCCACGGCGACGGCGCCCGCGCGGGTGACCAGCTGCACCAGGAGGCTGCCGACACCGCCCGCGGCGGCCTCGATCAGCACGCGCTCACCGGGCTGGATCCGGGCGACGTCCACGAGACCCGCGGCGGTGACGCCCTGGAGGAACAGCGCGAGGGCCTGGCGGGCGTCGAGGCCCGCGGGCACGGGGACGGCGCCCGCGGCGGGCAGCACGGCGAGTTCCGCGTACGCGCCGCGGAGGGCGAAGCCGACCACCTCCGTGCCGACCAGGTCGGTGGACACGTCCCCGCCGACCGCGCGGACCACGCCCGTCACCTCCAGGCCGGGGACCACCGGCAGCGCGGGCTCCGGGTACCAGTCGTACAGCTCGTTCGACGCCCCCGACCGCTGGAGCGCCTCCCCGTAGTTCAGGCCGATCGCGGTCACCTCGACCAGCACCTCGCCCGGCCCGGCGACCGGGTCGGGAACCTCGTCCACCCGGAGCACCTCCGGGCCGCCGAACTCGTGGATGCGCACCGCACGCATGGAAGCCTCCCGCTGTAGCGGACCGTCGGTCCGTTTCTCTCTGGGCTACGATACGGACCAGTAGTCCGGTTCTGTCAAGTCGAGGAGGGCGGGGATGGTCGAACGGGCGGACGCGGCTCGCAACCGGGAGGCGATCCTGGCCGCGGCGATGCGGTTGATCCGGGAGCAGGGGATCGACGCGGTCTGCATGGACGACGTCGCCGCGGCGGCCGGTGTCGGCAAGGGCACGGTGTTCCGGCGGTTCGGCGACCGCGAGGGCCTGGTCGAGGCGCTCGCGCTCCAGGCTGGGGAGGGGTGGCGGGACTTCGCGACCGGGGTGCTGGCCGACGGGTCGACGAGTGCCGCCGAACGGGTGGTCTTGCTGGCGAGCAGCCTGTTCGAGCACGTCGTGGAGACGTTGCCGCTGGTGCGGGCGTTCGAGCGGGTCACGAGCAAGCGCGGTTGCGACAGCGGGTTCGAGCCCATCCGGGACGGGCTGGTCGAGCTGATGGCTCAGGTCGACCCCGGCTGCGACGCGGAGTTCCGCGCCGAGGCGCTGCTGGCGAACCTGCGCGCCGAGCACGTCCACCACCTGGTCGAGCGGTGCGGGATGCCGGTGGAGCGGGTGCGCGCGGGTGTGATCAGACTCGCCGAGGGGTTGGTCGCTGCTCCGTGGGATGCGACGATGCCAAAGCTGTAGGGGTGTGCGAGGAAGCCGGTGCGAATCCGGCGCGGTCCCGCCACTGTGACCGGGCAGGAGATCCGGGAGTCAGGAACTCGACCCCCGAGTCACCACCACCGGACACGGGCGTGGACACCCGAGGAAGGACCTCCCCGCATGACCTCGCGCTACCCCTTTTCCGCTGTCGTCGGACACGACGACCTGCGACTGGCCCTGCTGCTGAACGCCGTGCACCCCGGTATCGGCGGTGTTCTGGTCAGGGGGGAGAAGGGCACCGCGAAGTCGACGGTCGTGCGCGCGCTCGCCGCCCTGCTGCCGGAGCTGGCCGTCGTGCCGGGCTGCCGGTTCGGCTGCGACCCGCTGGTCGACACGGCCTGCCCCGACGGCCCGCACCCCGGCGACGCCGCCGAGCGCCGTCCCGCCAAGCTCGTCGAACTGCCCGTCGGCGCCACCGAGGACCGCCTGGTCGGCTCGCTGGACCTGGAGCGCGCCCTGACCGAGGGCGTCCGCGCCTACCAGCCGGGCCTGCTGGCCGCCGCGCACCGCGGCGTGCTCTACGTCGACGAGGTCAACCTCCTGCACGACCACCTCGTCGACCTGCTGCTGGACGCCGCCGCGATGGGCCGCGCGCACGTGGAGCGCGAGGGCGTCTCGATCTCGCACGCGGCGTCGTTCCTGCTGGTCGGGACGATGAACCCGGAGGAGGGTGAACTCCGGCCGCAGCTGCTCGACCGCTTCGGGCTCACGGTGGCCGTGCGGGCGTCGCGCGAGGTGGCGACGCGCGCCGAGGTCATCCGCCGCAGGCTCGCCTACGAGGCCGACCCCGAGGGCTTCGCCGCCCGCTGGGAGGCCGCGGACGCCGAGCTGGCCGAACGGATCGTGACCGCCCGCGCGGCGCTGCCGACCGTGGAACTGCCGGACTCCGAGCTGCGCCGGATCGCGGGCGTGTGCGCGGCGTTCGAGGTCGACGGGATGCGCGCCGACCTGGTCGTGGCCCGCACCGCCGCCGCGCACGCCGCGTGGCGGGGGTCCGAGGTCGTGGAGGAGTCCGACGTCGAGGCCGCCGTGCGGCTCGCGCTGCCGCACCGCAAGCGCCGCGACCCGTTCGACGAGCCGGGGCTGGAGGAGGAGCAGCTCGCCGACGCCATGCGGCAGGCGGCCGAGCACGCCGACGACGAGCCCGAGCCGGACGGTCCTCCGGAGCCCGACGGACCGGACGGCGGCGGTCAGCCCACCCCCGAGAACTCCGAGGCTCCCGAGAGCCCGGACCAGCGGCCGAACCAGGGCGGGTCCGGTGCGACGGACCGGGCCCCGGCCACCCCCGCGCCCGCGTTCCGCGCCCGGCTCCTCCAGGTGCCCGGCGTCGGCGAGGGCGCTCCCGGCAGGCGGTCGCGCGCCCGTGCCCGCACCGGCCAGGTCGTCCGCTCGTCCACCGCGGACGGGGCGGGGCTGCACGTGGTCGGCACGCTCGCCGCCGCCGCTCCGCACCAGAACTCCCGAGGCCGCAGCGGCCCCGGCCTGCTGCTGCGCGCCGGTGACGTGCGCCTGTCCGTGCGGGAGGGCAAGGAGGGCAACCTCGTCCTCTTCGTCGTGGACGCCTCCGGCTCGATGGCCGCCCGGCAGCGCATGTCCGCCGTCAGCGGCGCGGTGATCTCCCTGCTCCGCGACGCCTACCAGCGGCGGGACAAGGTCGGCGTGGTCACGTTCCGCGGCGCGGCGGCCGAGGTCGCCCTGCCCCCGACGACGTCCGTCGACGCGGCGGCGGCCAGGCTGCGCCGGATGCGCACCGGCGGCCGGACCCCGCTGGCCGACGGCCTGCTCAAGGCCCGCAGGCTGCTGGAGGTCGAACGGCTGCGCGACCCGCGGCGGCGTCCGCTGCTGGTGCTGCTCACCGACGGCCGCGCCACGTCCACCGGCGCGGGCGGCGACCCGATGCGTGACGCCCTGCGCGCGGCGGGCCTGCTGTCCGCCGACGGCACCGCGTCCGTCGTCGTCGACTGCGAGCACGGCCCGATCCGGCTCGGCCTGGCCGCGAAGGTCGCCGTCGCGCTCGACGGCGCCTGCCTGCGCCTGGAAGAACTGTCCGCCGACCAGGTCGCGGGCGTCGTCCGCGCGGCCCGCGCCGCCTAGGAGGTCACGGTGCCCCAAGGACAGCCCACCACGGTCCCGAAGGACGGCCTGACCACCCGGCAGCGGCGCAACCGGCCACTGCTGATGGTCCACACCGGCGAGATGAAGGGGAAGTCGACCGCGGCGTTCGGCCTCGCCCTGCGCGGCTGGAACCAGGGCTGGTCGATCGGCGTCTTCCAGTTCGTGAAGTCGGCGAAGTGGAAGGTCGGCGAGGAGGAGGCGTTCAAGGCGCTCGGCCGCGTGCACGAGGAGACCGGCGCGGGCGGGCCGGTCGAGTGGCACAAGATGGGCGAGGGCTGGTCCTGGACCCGCAAGCAGGGCACGGACCAGGACCACGCCACGGCCGCCCTGGAGGGCTGGCGCGAGATCTCCCGGCGGATCGCCGAGGGGGTGCACGGCCTGTACGTTCTTGATGAGTTCACCTATCCGATGCACTGGGGGTGGGTGGACGTCGACGAGGTGGTGGCCGTGCTGAGGGACAGGCCCGGTCACCAGCACGTCGTGATCACCGGCAGGTACGCCCCACCCGCCCTGCTGGACGCCGCCGACCTGGTGGTGGAGATGTCCAAGGTCAAGCACCCGATGGACGCCGGGCAGAAGGGCCAGAAGGGGATCGAGTGGTGAATCGGCTGGTGGTCGCCGCCCCCGCGTCGGGCAGCGGCAAGACCACCGTGGCGACCGGGTTGATGGCCGCCCTGCGCCGCTCCGGCAGCAGGGTCGCGCCGTTCAAGGTCGGCCCCGACTACATCGACGCCGGCTACCACGGCATCGCGACCGGCCTGCCCGGCCGCAACCTCGACACCGTGATGGTGGGCGAGCAGAAGGTCGCGAGCCTGTTCGTCCACGGGTCGCGCGGCACGGACATCGCCGTCGTCGAGGGCGTGATGGGCCTGTTCGACGGGCGGGTCGACACCGAGGGCGTCGGGTCGACCGCGCACGTCGCGAAGCTGCTGGCCGCGCCCGTGCTGTTCGTGGTCGACGCGCGCGGCCAGTCCCGCAGCCTCGCCGCGCTGCTGCACGGGTTCCGCGGCTACGACCCGACCGTGCGGATCGGCGGCGTCATCCTCAACCAGGTCGGCTCCGAGCGGCACGAGCAGGTGCTGCGCAGCGCGTGCGCCGAGGTCGGCCTGGAGGTCATGGGGGTGCTGCCGCGCGACCCGGCGTTCTCGCTGCCGTCGCGGCACCTCGGGCTGATCACGGCCGCCGAGCACGGGCCGGAGGCGCTGGCCGCCGTGGACGCCATCGCGGCGGCCGTGGCCAAGCACGTCGACCTGGACGCCGTCCGCAGGCTCGCCGCCGTCGCGCCCGCGATGGCCGTGCCGGCGTGGAGCGCGCAGGCCGAGGTCGAGGAGCCGGTCACCGGGTCGCCGGTCGTCGCCGTCGCGGGCGGGGCCGCGTTCACCTTCGGCTACGCCGAGCACGTCGAACTCCTGCGCGCCGCGGGCGCCGACGTGGTGACGGTGGACCCGCTGCGCGACGAGGACCTGCCCGAGGGCACGGCGGGCCTGGTGCTGCCCGGCGGTTTCCCCGAGCAGCACGCGGCCGAGCTGGCGGAGAACGCGCCGCTGCGCGCGGCCGTCGCCGCGCTCGCCCGCACCGGCGCTCCCGTGCACGCCGAGTGCGGCGGGCTGCTCTACCTCGCCCGCACGCTCGACGGCGTGCCGATGTGCGGCGTGCTCGACGCGGACGGGTCGATGTCGGCGCGGCTGACGCTGGGGTACCGCGACGCCGTCGCCCCCGCCGACTCCGTGCTGGCGCGGGCCGGGCAGCGCATCACCGGCCACGAGTTCCACCGGACGGTGCTCACCCCTTCGAGCGGCGCGCAGCCCGCGTGGCAGTGGCGGGGCCACGACCGCCGTCCCGTCGCCGAGGGTTTCGTCGTGGGCGGGGTGCACGCGTCATACCTGCACACGCACCCGGCGTCGTCACCTGATTCGGTGGTTCGGTTCGTCCGGGCGTGCGCGACGGCGGAAATGCCGTATGAGGCCACTCGATAGTGGAGCGAGCCCGGACGGTACGGTCGGGGCTTCTCCCTGAACACACACTGTCCCCACAGGAGTCACCCGTGATGCCAGGTCGGATCTCGTTCGTGGGCGCCGGACCCGGCGCCGCCGATCTCATCACCCTGAGGGGCGCCAAGCGGATCGCGGAAGCGGACGTCGTGGTGTGGGCGCCGAGCGTGGTCGACGCCGAGTGCGTCCGCGAGCACGCGCGCGCCGACGCCGAACTGGTCGACTTCACCCGCGTGTCGCCGGACGCGGTCGTCGACGTCTACCGCAGGGCCGCCGCGAGCAGGCTGAAGGTCGTGCGGCTGCACGCGGGCGACCCTTCGCTGTGGGGCGACGTCCAGGACCACCACGACACGTGCGGCAGGCTGGGTCTCGAACTGGAGGTCGTGCCCGGCGTGTCCCAGTTCTCCGCCGCCGCGGCCGTGATCGGCCGCGAGCTGACGACGTCGGACGTGGCGCAGTCGCTCATCCTCGCCGGGCCCGAGGGCAGCGAGCACCTCCAGGAGTTCGCGGGCCACGGCACCACGATGGCCGTGTCCCTGTCCGCCGCGCGCACCGGCCAGCTGGTCGAGAAGCTGCGCGCGGGCGGGTACCCCGAGGAGACGCCGATCGTGGTGGCGTACAAGGTTTCCTGGCCGGACGAGACGATCGTGCACACCACGCTGGCCGACCTGGAGGCGTCGGTGAAGGAGCACAAGCTCTACCGCACCGCGCTGTTCCTCGTCGGGTCCGTGCTCAAGCCGACCGGTCGGGCGCGCGGCGCCGGGTTCCGCAAGTCCGACGCGTCCACCGAGGCGTCCGACGAGCCCGTGCGCAAGGCCAAGCCGTCGAAGTGGTCGGTGCGGGCGGGTCGCAACGGCCGGACCACCGCGCGCACCGAGGTGCCGAACGTCGTGGAGATCGCCGACGTCGCCGCCGAGCCCGCGCCGGAGTCGGAGACCTCGGTCGCCGCCTGGTCGGCCGTGCACGGCTGGCAGGAGAGCGCGCGTCGGCCCCGGCCCGCGCCCGCCGTGGCCGTGTCCGCGCCCGCCGACGAGGTCGAGGCCGAACCCGCTCCCGAGCCCAAGCCGCGCGCAGTCGCGGCCGCCACCCCGATCACCTCGGTCCGGGCCAGCACCACGCCGCGCAAGCCGGTGGCGCGGGGCAAGCGGACCAAGCGCACGGGCTGACCCGTGGCCGATCTCCCAGCGCTCCAGCGTTTCGTGGCCGAGACGGGCCGCTCGTGGGACAGGACCACCGTCCTCGACGAGGGGGTCCCGTTCGAGCACGCGCTCAACCTGTGCCGCGCCCGCTCCTCCGTCCTGGTGCGCAACGCGCCGGTCGCCGAACTGGCCCGCGGCCTCGCGGGCTGGCGGCGCACGCTCGTGGTCGCCGAGAGCCTGGGGGGCCCGACCGAACGGCGGTCCACTGTAGACCCGGCCGAGGCGGTCAACCGCCTCTGGCGCTCACCGGAGCTGCTCTGCCTCGCCGACGTGGAGTTCGCCGTCGAACCGGAGGGCTGGGCCCTGCCGGACGACCGGTTCGCCAACCGCGACGGCATGGTCGCCACCACCGAGGTCCGCGCGCTCGCGCTGGCCAGGCTGGCGCCCCGGCCCGGCGTGCTGGTGTGGGACGTCGGCGCGGGTCCCGGCGCGGTCGGCATCGAGTGCGCCAGGCTGGGCGCGGCCGTCCTGGCCGTGGAGCGCGACCCCGTGCAGGTCGTGCGGATCATCGCGAACGCCGCCACCCACCACGTGGACGTCCGGATCGTCGAGGCCGAGCTGGCCGACGCGGTCGCCCACCTGCCCCGGCCGGACGCGATCTTCGTCGGCGGTGGCGGGGCCGCGGCGGTGGCCGCGTGCGCCGCCGTCGGCGCTCGGCGGGTGGTCGTCGCCATGCCGGAACTGGACCGGGCCGTGCCCTCGCGGGACGTGCTGCGGGACGCCGGGTACGCCGTGGAGGGCACCCTGCTGTCGTCGGCCAGGCTCGTCGGCAGCGTCACGACCGCGACCAACCCGGTGCTGGTGCTGTGGGGGACCAGGACGTGATCGGTCTGTTCGCGGCCACCGAGGCGGGCCGTCGCGACCTCGTCGAGCTGGGGCCCTTCCTGGGACCGGACACCGTCGTCCCGGACGGCCCCGTGCGGCCCGCCCTGCACCGCCTGTGGCCCAGCCTCACCTCCGCCGTGCTCTTCCTCGGCGCCCCGTCCGCCGTGCGGCTGATCGCGCCCCTGTTGCGGGACAAGAGGTCCGACCCCGGCGTGGTGTGCGTGGACGGGGCGTTCGTGGTGTCGCTGGGCGCGGACGAACTCGCCGAGCGGATCGCGGACGTGCTCGGGCGCACCGCCGTGCTCGGGACCCCCGGCGAGGACGGGCCGCTGGACGAACTGGTCGAGCTGCTCGACGCCACGGTCGACGGCGACCTCGCCGGGTGCTCGGCCGCGTTGGCCGCGGGTGAGCACGTGCTGCTGGTGAACCCTCTGGGGTTCCCGCTGCCCGCGCTGCCGGACACCGTGCTGTCGCACGGCGAGGCGGACTGGAAGGTCGTGGTCGACGACCGCCTGCCCCCGGCCACCCGTGCCGACCACGAGGTGCGGCTGGTGCCGCGGACGCTGGTGGTCGGGGTCGGGTCGGGCAGCGGGGTGTCGACGTCGGCCGTGGCCGCCGCGCTGGCCGAGCTGGAGGCGGCGGGCCTCGACCTGCGCGCGGTGCGGGCCTTCGCCACCGCCGACCGCAAGGCCGGGGAGCGGGGCATCCTGGAAGCCGTGGAGGACTGGGGTTTCTGGCACGGCGACACGTCCGCGCCGCTGCTGACGTTCTCGGCCGAGGTGCTGGCCGGGGTCGCGGTGCCCAACCCCAGTCCCTCGGTGGGGGCCGCCGTGGGGACGGCGAGCGTCGCCGAGGCCGCCGCGCTGTGCGGGGCCGCCGGGTTCGCCGCGGGCGGGCCGGTGGAGCTCGCGGTGGAGAAGGTCAAGGGGGACAACGTGACCGTGGCCGCGGCTCGGGTGCTGCCCCGCGGCCGCCTTGCCCTCGTGGGGATCGGGCCGGGCGGTGCGGACCAGCGGACGCCCCAGGCCGACGCCGAGCTGCGGCGGGCGGCGTTCGTGGTGGGCAGCGCCGAGTCCGTGGACCGGGTTCGGCACCTGTTGCGGCCGGGGACCGGGATCCACCCGCACGGGGCGGTGGAGCTGGCCGCGTCCGGGTTGGCCGTGGCGTGGGTCGCGGTCGGTGTCGGGCCGGACGCCCCCGGCGCCGGTGCTCGGGTGGAGACGGTTCGCGTGCCGGGGGTCGCCGCGGTGTGAGGTCGGCCTTCCCGACCTGATCGCGGTCACCCGTTCATCGTTCGTGGGTCCCTCCCTCGTTCGCCTCCTGTCCCTCACCTGTCCTCCGTGGCGGGGGAACTCTCACACCTTCGCGTGGACTTTTCGGGTGAAACCGTGTGCTGGTACGGATTTCCACCCGTGGAGGCCGCGTCGGGATTTCCCACCATCGGTTAATTTTCCAGGCCCTCGGGCGGACTAGCGTCGAGTCCGTACCGCCCGGTCCGTTCCGGGTCCCCGCGTTCTGGAGAGCTTCCATGCGTCTGCGTCGCCTCGTCGCCGCGGTCTGTTGTGCCGCCGCCGTCCCCCTGCCGGCCGGAGCCGCCCACGCCGCCCCGGAGACACCCGCCGACCTGGCGCTGCTCGCCGCACGGGAGTCGTTGCTGGGCGAGCACCACTGGTACCGGCAGACGTTCGACGGCAAGCCCGTGCTGGGCGGGTACTACGCGAGGCACGTGGACAAGCGGACCCGCGAGGTGACCGTGCGGGACGGGCGGATCGCGGTCGAGGGGTTGGCGTCGGGCCTGCCCGCCGTCGCCGCCGAGCAGGCCGGGGCGGTGGTGGACCGGCAGGTCGCCGGTGAGCGGGCGAGCACCGAGCTGGCGGTCCTGCCCGGCGCGCGGGCGAAGCTGGTGTACGCCGTGCTGTCGCGGACCGACCGCGGTTCGGTCCGGACGATCGTCGACGCCTCGTCCGGTGCGGTCATCACGACCGAGGACGTCGTGAAGCGGGCCGAGGGCACCGGGAGCGTGTTCGCGCCCAACCCCGTCGTCACGCTCCAGGACACGACGCTGACCGACCAGGACGACGCGGACGCGGCGGTGCCGACGAAGGCGTACCAGGCCGTTCGACTGTCCGATCTGGACACCTCCGGGACCCTGTCCGGCAGCTACGCGACCGTGGTCGGGCCCGCCGACCAGCTGGCGTTCGCGGAGAACCGGAGGTTCGACTACCCGCGGTCGGACGACCGGTTCGAGCAGGTGATGGCCTACCACGGCGTCACCGAGGCGCAGAGGTACGTGCAGCGGCTCGGGTTCCAGGACCTCAACAACGAGCCGCAGGACGTCACGACGACCGGGTTCGAGGAGGACCAGTCGTACTACGACCCGTCGACCGACCGGATCACGTTCGGCAGCGGCGGCGTGGACGACGCCGAGGACGCGGACATCATCTGGCACGAGCTGGGCCACGCCATGCAGGACGCGCAGGTGCCGGGCTTCGGGCTGAGCGTCGACGGCGGGGCGATCGGCGAGGGCTTCGGCGACTGGTGGGCGGTGATCATGTCGGTGCCGCTGCACGAGGACTCCGCCGCCGCGCCGCACGCGTGCGTGGGCGACTGGGACGCCGTCTCGTACACCGAGGAGGCGCCGCACTGCCTGCGCCGGACGGACACGGACCTGACGATCGCGGACCGCAGGGGCGAGGCGCACTTCGACGGGCAGATCTGGTCGCGGGCGCTGTTCGACGTCTACCGGGCACTGGGCCGGGACGAGTCGGCGCGGGTGGTGCTGGAGGCGCAGTTCTCCTACTCGCCCGACACGACGTTCGCGCAGGCGGCCGAGACGACCGCGGCCACCGCCGGGGCGCTGTACGGCGCCCAGGCCGAGGCCGAGGTCAGAGCCGCTTTCACAGCTCGCGGAATCCTGTAGGACACCTGTTCGTAACCGCCTGATCGCTGTGCGTCAACTGTCAAGGCGCGCGGCAGAGCCGATCGGGGGTTGCCGCGGTCGGCTTCGTGGCCGTAGCCATTGAGGTACCTGCACCTTCTCTGGAAGGACTCCTATGGCGAAAACCCTGCATCGCCTGGTGAAGTTCGTCGTCGTGTCCGCCATCGCGGCCGTGGTGGGCCTGCTGACCACCGTGCCGTCGTCGGCCGACGTGACACCGTTCGTCGTGGGCGGCACGCGCGCCACGATCGGCGAACACCCGTGGACGGTGTTCCTCGCGAGCACCTCCGGTTCCCAGTTCTGCGGCGGCACCCTGGTGAAGGGCAACAAGGTCGTCACGGCCGCGCACTGCGTGTCCGGCCGGTCCGCCGCCAGCACGCGCGTCGTGTGGGGCCGTGAGGACAAGCAGAGCACCGCGGGCATCACCGCGAGCGTGACCCGCATCTGGGTCCACCCGAGCTACCGCAGCGCCAGCACCGGCTTCGACGTCGCGGTGCTCACGCTCGACCGCTCCATCAGCTCCGCCTACCTGCCGCTGGCCACCCCGTCCGACACCGCGCTGTACGCGGCGGGCACCAGCACGACCATCCTCGGCTGGGGCACGACCTCCTCGGGCGGCTCGGCGTCGCGCTACCTGCTGAAGGCGACCGTCCCGGTCACGTCCGACGCCACCTGCAAGACGGCGTACTCCAACTACAGCAACACGTCGATGGTGTGCGCGGGCTTCCCGCAGGGCGGCGTCGACACCTGCCAGGGCGACTCGGGTGGCCCGATCGTCGCCGGTGGCAAGCTCATCGGTGCCACCTCGTGGGGCCGCGGGTGCGCCGCGGCGGGCTACCCCGGCGTGTACGCCAGGATCGCCGCCTACTACGACGTGCTCACCACGCAGATCAACTCCTGATCGGGCACGCCCACGACCGGGTGGTTGTCCCGGTCGTGGGCGTGGTCGGTGTTCGGATCGGGGCATGCCTCAACGACTTCTCGCACTCATCGCCGGGTTCGCCATCGCCGCCGTCCCCGCCACCGCGGTGGCCGCCCCGAGCCAGCTGCACGACTGCGGCACCAAGGTCGAGCAGAGCGTCGGCACCGGCTGGTGCTCCGGCACCGGCACCTTCTCCATCCAGGTCACCTGCGCCGACGGGACGTCGGTGACGGGCTCCTGGATCAGGGTCACCAACGGCTACGGCGTCCGCAGCCTCTCCTGCTCCCACCAGGCGCTGGCGACCGGCGTGACCATCGTCGAAGCCCCCTAGCGGCCCGCGTCGGAGTTTCGCCGGCAACAGCGCGCGACTGGCTCCAAGACCTCCTCGGAGGTCTTGGGACGCCGGTGGCGGGTGCCGGTGCGGAGCATGGCGAACAGGACGTCGCAGCGGCGTCGTGCCAGGCAGGTCAAGTCGGCGAACGCGCTCAGGAAGAACGCGCGTTCCAGCTTGCGGTTGCCGGTCCGAGCCGGGTACTCGCCCTTGGTGCTGGTGCCGGTGCCGGTGCTGGTGCCGGAGTCGCGGGTGACCGCGGCGATCCCGGCGCAGGCGGCCAGGTGTCCGGATGAGTCGACTCCGGAGACGTTGCCGATGTCCAGCAGGACCCCGGCACGAGGGTGCGCATCAAGGATCTCCTCGCCGATGACCTACTGGCGTTGCTGGAGCACGGTTTTCAAGCTGTCCGCGAGTCGGTGCAGGACAGCGCGGGCCGCGGTGGTGCCGGGAACGGTCGTCTCGATCGCCCGGCTGCTCGCCCCGCACGAGGACACCGTCCCGCGACGTCATCCACGCCTTCGACGAACGGCATCGGACCCCCACCCTTCAGCGCACCGGGACCTGGAAGGACTCCGCCGCCCCGGACCTCGACGCCGAGCCTTCGACCAGTTCGGCCCGCTGCGCACGTTCACGACGAGCAACTCCGGCCACTCCGCGCTCGCCCGTGGGATCCGGGCTTACCTGCGATGGCGACACGCACACGCCCGCTATCCCGACATCCCGGCCGCCCAACGACGCGAGCGACCCCGCACCAGTCGGAATTCGGTCCGGTGGCACTCGTTCCGCCGCGTGGAATCACGGTGCGCCCGCCAGAGCGGCCACGGGCAGGGTCAGGCTCGCGCAGCACCGGCTGGGCCACCGAGCCGCGTTCAGCTGACCGTCCACCGTGGCGTGAACCGGCCGTCTCCACGCCACCGGCACCTACCGGCCCGGCACCACCTCGAAATAGACTCGCCCGCATGGATGACCTGGCGCCGATGCCCGAGGACTGGGAGACCGCGCTGGCGGTGGTCGCGCACCCGGACGACCTGGAGTACGGCGCGTCCGGAGCCATCGCCCGCTGGACCGCCCAGGGCAAGACCGTCACGTACCTGCTGGCCACCCGGGGTGAGGCCGGGATCGACTCGGTCGCGCCCGAGGAGGCCGGGCCGCTGCGGGAACGCGAGCAGATCGCGAGCGCGGCCGTGGTGGGCGTGGACGTCGTCGAGTTCCTCGACCACCCCGACGGCATGATCACCTACGGGCTGCCGCTGCGGCGGGACATCGCGGCGGCCGTCCGGCGGCACCGGCCGGACGTGGTGGTCACCGTGAACCACCACGAGACGTTCCCCGGCGGGTTCCTCAACATGGCTGACCACCGGGTCGTCGGGCAGGCCGCGATCGACGCCGTGCGGGACGCCGCGAACCGGTGGGTGTTCCGCGACCTCGACCTCGAACCGTGGGGTGGTGTGCGGCACGTCGCCGTGTCCGGCTCGCCTCTGGCCACCCATGCGGTGGACATCACAGACACCCTGGACGTGTCCATCGCCTCCCTCCGCGAACACGCCGTCTACCTGGCCTCCTTGAGCGGGGACATGGCTGACGCGGGCGAATTCCTGCGGCGCTCGGCCGAGATGGCGGGGCGGAGGTTCGGCGGTCGGGCCGCGGCGAGCTTCGAACTGCTCGCGATGTGAACTCCGGAGTTGGCCGGGGCCGTCCGCTTGTGGATGCTGTGACGCATGCACGGTGAACAGCACTACCTCGTGGGCCTCGACCTGACCGGGCGCCGCGTCGTCGTGGTCGGTGGCGGCACGGTCGCGCAGCGGCGGCTGCCGCGCCTGGTGGCGGCGGGGGCCGTCGTGGACCTGATCTCCCCCGAGGTGACCCCCGCGGTCGAGGGCATGGTCGACGGCGGGGAGGTGACCTGGCACGCGCGCGGCTACGCCGACGGCGACCTGGACGGCGCCTGGTACGTCCTCGCGTGCACGTCGGTCGCGGAGGTCAACGCCCGGATCGCGGCCGACGCCGAGGAGCGCCGGATCTTCTGCGTCCGCGCTGACGTCGCGACGCTGGGCACGGCCGTGACGCCCGCCGTGGGCGGCCACGACGGGCTGCTGCTGGGGGTGCTGGCGGGCGGCGAGCACCGCAGGTCCGCGCGGGTGCGCGACAGCCTGGTGTCGGCGCTGCGCGACGCGACCGTGGTCGACGACCACCACGAGCGGCTGGCCGGTGTGGCGCTGGTCGGCGGCGGCCCCGGCGACCCGGACCTGATCACCGTGCGCGGCCGTCGGCTGCTGGCGCGGGCGGACGTCGTGGTGGCCGACCGGCTCGCGCCGCGTGAGCTGCTGGACGACCTGCCGCCGCACGTGGAGGTCGTGGACGCGTCGAAGATCCCGTACGGGCGGGCGGCGTCGCAGGACTTCATCAACACCACGCTGGTCGAGAACGCGAAGGCCGGGAAGTTCGTGGTGCGGCTCAAGGGCGGCGACCCGTACGTCTTCGGGCGCGGCTTCGAGGAGCTGCTGGCGTGCGCCGAGGCGGGGGTGCCGGTGACCGTCGTGCCGGGCATCTCCAGCGCGTTCGGCGTGCCCGCGATGGTGGGCGTCCCGGTGACCCACCGGGGTGTGGCGCACGAGGTCGTCGTGGTGTCCGGGCACGTCGCGCCGGACGACGAACGGTCCCTCGTGGACTGGGAGGCGCTGGCGCGGTTGCGCGGGACGCTGGTGATCCTGATGGGCGTGGAGCGCTCGCGGGCGTTCGCGGACGCGCTGATGGCGGGTGGACGGCCCGTCGACACGCCGGTGTCGGTGATCCAGGAGGGCACCACGCGGACGCAGAAGGTCGTGCGGTCCACTCTGGACAAGGTCGCCGACGACATCGTGTCGGAGAACATCCGGCCGCCCGCGATCATCGTGGTGGGAACGGTCGCGGGGTTGGCGGCACACCTCTGAGGAGCGGTACGAGCACGGTGTCCCGGTCACAGACCCGACGCCGATCGCCGACGGCGGCAGCACCGGGACGACCGTCCACTTCCGCCCGACCACGCCTCTCACCGCCCCAGTGGACCTGGGGACGTGGTCGCACCTCGTCGTCCTCGACAACCGACAGGGCCCCCTCCGGCGAACCGGAGGGGGCCCTGTCAACGATCTGGATCAGTACGAGCGAGCCGGGCGGGGCCGACCTGCACCGGCACCGGCGCCGGCACCCGCGGTGGCGCCACCGCGGTAGCCGCCTTCGCTGCGACCGCCACCGGCGCCGCGCTCACTGCGACCACGACCGCCGCGGAACTCCGAGGTGCGTCCGCCGCCGGAGCCGAACGGGCCCCCACGACGCGGGCCGCCGCGGCGACCGCCGCGCTCGGGGATCACGGGCTCGATGACCGGCTCACCGCTGGGCACGCGAGCGCCCGTGATGCGGATCAGGTCCTCGTTGCCCGGAGTCACGCGGGTGCTCTCCGGACGGATGCCCGCGCGGGCGGTGAGGCCCTGCACGGCGCGCCGCTGGTCGTGCGTGACCATCGTGACGACCACGCCGGACTGGCCCGCGCGCGCCGTGCGACCGGCGCGGTGCAGGTAGTCCTTCGAGTCGGCGGGCGGGTCGACGTGGACCACGAGGCTCACGTCGTCGACGTGGATGCCGCGAGCGGCGACGTCGGTCGCGATCAGCACCGGCGTGGTGCCGTCGCGGAACTCGCCCAGGACCCGCGTGCGGGCGCTCTGCGCCTTGCCGCCGTGCAACGCACCCGCGTGCACGCCGACCGAGCGGAGCTTCTTGGCGAGGCGGTCCACGTGGTGCTTGGTGCGCACGAACATGATCGTGCGCCCCTCGCGGGCCGCCACCTCGGTGATGACGTTCTGCTTGTCATCGGCCGACACGAGCAGCAGGTGGTGCTCCATGGTGGTGACGCTGCCCGTGGGCGGCGCGACCGAGTGGGTCACCGGGTTGTGCAGGTACTGGCGGACCAGCTTGTCCACGTCGCCGTCGAGCGTCGCGGAGAACAGCATGCGCTGGCCGTCCTGCGGGGTCAGGTCGAGGATGGCGCGGACCTGGGGCATGAAGCCCATGTCGGCCATCTGGTCGGCCTCGTCCAACGCGGTGAAGCGCACGTCGGACAGGTCGCAGGTGCCCTGGCGGACGTGGTCCGACAGGCGGCCCGGCGTCGCGATCAGGAGGTCGACACCACGGCGCAGCGCGTCGATCTGACGCGGGAACGACGTGCCGCCGACGACGGTGCGCGCGGACAGGCCGAGCGACCGGGCGAACGGGGTGAGGGCTTCCTCGACCTGCATCGCGAGCTCACGGGTGGGCACCAGGATCAGTGCGCGCGGCATGAGCGGCTTGGCCCGCTGGCCCGCGAGGCGGGACAGCAGCGCCAGACCGAACGCCAGCGTCTTGCCGGAGCCCGTCTGGCCGCGACCGAGCACGTCCCGGCCCGCGAGGGCGTCGGGGAGCGTGGCGGCCTGGATCGGGAAGGGTGCTTCGATGCCCGCGGCGGTCAGCGCGCGGAGCAGCTCATCGGCGAGGCCGAGCTCGGCGAACGTGGGCAGCGGGCCTTCCGGCACGGTGCTCTCGATGTGCTCGGCGACAGTGGAAGGACCGGCCTCAGCGAACTGGGAACGGCCATTGCCCTGGCCAGAGCGACGCGGCCGCGGCTTGCGGAACGACGGACGCTCGGAACGGCCCTGGGACGTGGGTGGCAAAACAAACCTCCGGGACATGGCACGTCTCGGGGATGCTCCGCAGTTGTGCAGCGGGTCGCGGCGCCGATCGCAAGGACGAGCCCGACGCGTGTTTGTCGCGCCGATGGTTGTTAGGAGCACCGATGGCCGACCCGAGGTGGCCACGCGAGCACAGGAAGTTGTGCAGGCATTTGTGCGGTGCGCTGTCCACTCTAGCTGATCATCGGAAGGGCGCGTCGGGGGTAGGGGTCCTACGCCCCGTGTTCTTGCTCATAGGGGGCTCGGGAATTCCCATTTCCGAGCCCCCTACCAGCGTCAATTCAATCCGGCGGCATCAACGAGGGCGACCATCAGCTCGCGCGGGTCGGCCGTTCCGGACGGCAGTCCCCGCGAGGAGAACCAGTGCGAGACGTTGCGCACGTCCCGTTCCAGGATCGACTCGGCCTTCGGGTTCGCCACGAGGTCGACCACCTGGGGCAGGTCGATCATGACGAGCCGCCCGTCGTGGACCATCAGGTTGTACGCCGAGAGGTCGCCGTGCGCGACTCCCTCCGCGGCGAGCATCGTGAGCGTGTCGACGAGCTGCTGCCACAGGTCCGCCAGCTCGTCCGGGTCGGGGCGGCACTGCGCCAGGCGCGGCGCGGCCGTGCCGTCGTCGTCCCCGATGAACTCCAGCAGGAGTTCCGTCCCGCTGCGCTGGACCGGGTAGGGCACCGGGGCGCCCAGCTGCCACAGCCTGCCGAGGGCGCCGAACTCGGCGACCGCCCACTGCTCGGAGATCAGGTTGCGGCCGAACGAGCTGCGGTTGCTCATCGCCCGCATCTCGCGCGACCGCCGCATCCGGCGGCCTTCGAGGTAGCCGGCGTCCCGGTGGAACATCCGGTGGTCGGCGCTGCGGTAGCGCTTGGCGGCCATGAGGCAGCTCGTGCCGGCGCCGCTGCGTTCCACCAGGAACACGTCGGCTTCCTTGCCGGTCTTGAGGATGCCCAGCTCCCGGTCGGCCGCGCCCAGGTCCGTGATCACCCAATCGGGGCGCGGCGTGGGGCCGTGGTCGGCGTCGTCCCAGGTGGACCAGCGGTCGGCACCCTCCGGTTTGTCCGCCTCGCTGAGGGCGTCCTCGCGGAGGCGGACCAGGTTGGCGCGCTCCTCCTCGGTCAGACGGCCGCTGCGGTCGCGGTCGTCGGTGCGCTTCTTGCGCCTGCCCCGACGCATCCTGGTGTCGACGTCGTCGTAGGCGGAATCGAAATCTGCGGTGTCGTACTCGTGCTCGCGCACTGGTGGGGTTCTCCTCTGGAGCCAGGTTGCTTGCACCCCACCTGGACGCGCGAGAGGACTCGCCTGCGCTAGCCGAGGGGGGCGGGTGGACGGGCTGGTGCCACGTCTCGGACAGTCGTCTTCACAGCGGCACCTCCTCGTGTCCACCGGCGGACCTGCTCCACCGGGTAGTGCGCGGCCAGTGTTCCAAGGCCCGTTCGGTCGTCGCAACCGAATTAATCAGGTGAACAGGTCGGCGGTCCGGTCGCCGGTCTTCTCCATCCGCAGACCCGCCGTCCTGGCGACCCTGATGAGGCCGTTGAGGTTCTTCGGCTCCGCGCGCGACGTCGACAGGGCGCGCGCCAGCAGCCCCTTGTGGGCCTTGTTGAAGTGGCTGACCGCCTTGCGCACGCCCGCGGCGTCCTCGCTGACCACGCGGACCGTGACGGCGTGGGGGATCTTCGCGAGCGTGGCGTAGGGGCCGGAGCGGAGGTCCACGACGAAGTCGTCGATCGTGGCCAGCGCCGGTTCCAGCGCGGGCCGCCAGAGCGAGCCGAGCGGGCCGAGCGCCGGGAGCGCGGAACCGCCGGACAGCCGGTACGCCGGGATGGGGTCACCGCCCCTGACCACGCCGAAGAGCGCCGAGGCGACGGCGAGGCGGTGGTGCGCGCGGTCCCGCTCACCCCTCTTCAGGGTCGGGACGTCCAGCGCGTCGTAGAGCACGCCGGTGTAGCGCGACAGCGCGGGCATCGTCGGCGAGCGGTGGAGTTCGGCGTTGCGCGCCACCTCGTCGGCCTGGCGTTCGGAGAGGGCCAGCGCGGCGAGGCTGCCCGGCACGTCCGACGCCAGCTCCACCAGGGCGTTGGCGATCTTCTCCCGGACCGGGTTGAGCTCGGGGCAGATCAGCTCGGCGTGGTCGAGCGGTGCGCCCGAACCGCCGATGGCCTTGGTCTCCGAGGGGGGTAGCAGCACCAGCACGCGTCGAGCGTAGGTCAGGGGCGGCGCTCCCGAACGGGTCGGGGGAGCAGCAGCGGGGTGGCCAGCACCAGGACACCCGCCGCCGCGAGGGCGGTGCGCGGTCCGGTGACGGCCGCCAGCAGCCCCCACAGCGCCGTCGTGGCGGCGGTGGTGGCGTTGCCGCTGATCGACCACGCGGCCAGCGTGCGGGCCACCCGGTCGGGCGGGAGCTGGTCGAGCCGGTAGGTGGCGAACAGCGGGTTGAACACGCCGAAGCAGGTGATCAGGCCCAGCTCGACCCCGATGACCAGCAGCAGCCCGGTCGGACCTGGGTGGACGAACGCCAGGCCCGGTGCCCAGCAGACGCGCAGGACGCCCGCGACGAACAGGACCTCCTGGTGGCCGAACCGACGTGCCAGCGGAGCGGACAGGCGTGAGCCGACGAGGCCCCCGACGCACGGCGCGGCGAACGCCAGGCCGTACTGCCACGGCGCGAAGCCCAGGTCGCGGAGCATCAGGACGGCCAGCAGCGGTGCGGACGCCATGATCAGGCCGTTGACCAGGAGCGTGTTGACGAACAGACCGCGCAGGGTGGGGTGGGTCAGGATCCCGCGCCAGCCCGCGACCAGGTCCCGGTCCCGCTTCGACGCGACCGGACGCGGCTCGGAGCCGCCGACCGCCCTGAGCCCCAGTGCCGACAGCAGGAAGCTGACCGCGTCCGCCACCACCGTCGTCATCGGGCCCAGCAGACCGATCGCGGCACCGCCCAGCGGCGGGCCCAGCGCGGTCGCCGTCCAGGCCGTCGACTCCAGCCGTCCATTCGCGACCAGCAGGTCCTCCGGCCGCACCAGCGACTTCAGGAAGGCGCCGCTCGCCGCCGTGAACGCGATGTTCGCCGCCGCGACGACGACCGCCGTCACCAGGAGCTGGGCGAAGGTGAGGCGGTCCAGCGCGAACGCGATCGGCACACCCGTCAGCGCCGCGAACCTGACCACGTCCATCGCGATCATCACGTGCCGCTTGCGCCGGAACTCCACCCACGGACCCAGCGGCACCGCCACCACCGCGCCCACCGCCAGGCCCGCGGCGGCCAGCACCGACACCTGCGCGGGGCCGACGTGCAGCACGAGGATCGCGATCAGCGGGAACGCGTCGAACGCCAGCCGGGTGCCGAACGCGCTGACCCCGTACGCCGCCCAGAACCACCCGAACCGACTGCCCACCGGGGGATCCTTCGCGGCGGCGCCGCCGTCGGTCAAACAACCGTCCGGACGTTGAGCCACAACGGTTTGTTGTGCGGCTAGGGTCGGTGCCCGTGAACCTCGACGCCGTCCGCACCTTCGTCGCCGCCGTGGACGCAGGCCGGTTCCAGGACGCCGCCGCGGACCTGTCGATCACGCAGCAGGCCGTGTCCAAGCGCGTCGCCGGGTTGGAGGCGGACCTGGGCGTGCGCCTGTTCACCCGCACCGCCCGAGGCGTCAGGCTCACCGTCGACGGCCAGGCGTTCCTGCCGCACGCCCGCCTGCTGCTCCAGGTCTCGGAGCGGGCGGCGGACGCGGTGCGCAGGCGTCCGCTGCGGGTCGACGTGCTCGGCCGCCGCCTGGCTCCGGCTGACCTGCTGCGCGACTTCCACCGCGCGCACCCGTCGGTCGAGCTGGACGTCGTGACCCTGCCCGACGCCGGCACGGCGATCGACGCCGTCCGGTCCGGGGTGGTCGACGCGACGTTCCGCGCGGTGACGGCGCCGCCCGACGACGTGCGCTGCGAACGGGTGCACGACGAGCCCGTCCAGCTGCTGGTCGGTCCGCGCCACGCGTTCGCCGGGGCGGACTCGGTCACCCCGTTCGCCTTGACGGGGCAGCGGATCCGGATGCCCGCGATCGGCACCGGCGAGTGGGTCGCCTACTACGACGACCTCGCGGGTGCGTTCGGGTTCACCATCGACGCGGTGGGGCCGAACTTCGGGATCGAGTCGGTGCTGGACGTGATCGCCGAGTCCGCGGAGGCGGTGACGTTCGTCGGTGAGCAGACCCGACTCCTCTGGCCCGCCGACCTCGACCTGCGCCGGGTCGCGCTGCGGGAGCCGACACCGGTGTACCCGCACTCGCTGGTGTGGCGCGACGACAACCCGCATCCGGGGTTGGTGGCGCTGCGCGCCTACCTGGGGGCCGGGCGGGGACGTGTGGAGGACGACACGTGGGTGTCGAGGTGGGCGCGGGGTCGGGTGGAGGACGACACGCGGGTGTCGAGGTGGGCGCGGGGTCGGGTGGAGGACGACACGCGGGTGCCGAGGTGGGCGCGGGGTCGGGTGTCGGAGACGCGCTGACCGCCTGCTGACGCGGGCGCGGCGGCGACTGCTCCGGCCGCCACCACATCCCGGCCTGCCGGACACGCCAGCCAGCACTCGCCGACCGCCGCATCAGCCGACACCCGACTCGACCCAGCCCGACTCGACCGAACCCAGCCCGACTTGACCTGGCCCGGCCTGACCGAGCCCGGCTCGGCTCGGCCTGACTCGACCCAGCTCAGCTCAACCTGGCCTGACTCGACCCAGCTCAGCCCGACTTGACCTGACCCGACCCGGCCCGGCCGGATCCAGCCAGGCCTGAGTTAACCCGGCCCAGCTTGACCCGGTCCGGCTTGACCCGGCTTGACTCAGCCCGGCCTTACTTGACCCGGCCCAACCCGGCTTGACTCGACCAGCCCGGCCCGACCTCGCCCGACCTTGCCTAGCCCGGCTTGACCTTGTCCGACCTGACCTGACCCAGCCTGACCCGGCCCGGCCGGATCCAGCCCAGGCCTGCCTCACCCGACCCGACCCAGCCCGGCCCGGACCAGGTCAAGCCCGGCCCGGCCTGGCCCGATCTGGCCCAGCCCGACCCGACTCGGCTGGCCCGGCCCGTCAGACCCACCCACCAGCGGGTCGCCTACCGGCCGAACACCAGCAGCCGCTACCCCGTCCCGGCTCGCCAGCCACAC
>NZ_DBNGPQ010000012.1:0-29880 GCF_057122925.1 Umezawaea sp.
CGCGTTCATCAAATCCATCCGCGGCTCCGACGTGGACGCCGCGCTGCACTACCTGGCCAGGATGATCAGCGCGGGCGAGGACCCGCGGTTCATCGCGCGCAGGCTGGTGGTGCACGCCAGCGAGGACATCGGCATGGCCGACCCGATGGCGCTCCTGGTCGCGACGGCCGCCCAGTCGGCGGTGCAGACGATCGGCCTGCCGGAGTGCGCGCTGAACCTCGCGCAGGCCGCCATCCACCTCGCCACGGCCCCGAAGTCGAACGCCGTGACCACCGCGATCGGCGCGGCGGTGGCCGACGTGCGCGCGGGCGCGACGGGCGCGGTCCCTGCCCACCTGCGGGACGGCCACTACGCGGGAGCGGCGAAGCTCGGCAACGCTCAGGGCTACCGGTACCCGCACGACGTGGCCGGGGGCGTGCTCACCCAGCAGTACCCGCCGGACGACCTGGTGGGCCGCGACTACTACGAGCCGACCCAGCGCGGTGCCGAGCGCGTGCTGGCCGAGCGCCTGCCGAAGCTGCGCAGGGTCGTGCGCGGCGAGGAGTGAAAATCGGGTGACCGCGGTGGCGGGAGCCGGCACCGTGGCGCCGTGAACCCCGCACCCCGCAACGGCCACGCCTACCTCGACTTCAACTCCCCGATGTCGGACGCGCGCGCCTACGGCCTGATCACCACCCTGCAACCGCTGGCGGGCAGGACGGTCGTCGACTTCGGCTGCGGCTGGGCCGAGCTGCTGCTGCGCGTCCTGGAGACCGAGCCGACCGCGCGCGGGCTCGGCGTGGACGAGGACGACTCGGGGGTGCGCCGGGGCAGGGCCAACGCGGAGAAGCGCGGCCTCCAGGAGCACGTGCGGCTCGACCTGGCGAACGTGACCACCTGGGAGGCGCCGCCCGCGGACGTCGCCATCTCCATCGGGGCCAGCCACGCCTGGGGCGACACGCGCAAGACCCTCGAAGCCATGCGGGAGCGGATCAGGCCCGGTGGGACGCTGCTGCTGGGCGACGCCTTCTGGGAGAGGCCGCCCACCGCCGACGTCCTGGCCCGCCTCGACGCGACGCCGGAGGACTACGGCTCGCTCGCGGAGCTGGTCGACCTCGCCATGGCCACCGGGTACCGCCTCCTGTCGCTCGCCACCGCCAACCTCGACGAGTGGGACAGCTTCGAGTCGCGCTGGTGCGCCGGTCGCGAGCGCTGGCTGCTGGAGAACCCCGACCACCCCGAGGCCGCCGAGGTCCGCTCGGTCGTCGACGCGCACCGCGACAACTGGCTGCACGGCTACCGCGGCCACCTCGGCTTCGCCTACCTCACGCTGGCACGTCGGTGACCGTCCTCCTGGAGACCGACCGCCTGGTGCTGCGGCGGTTCACCGAGTCCGATGTGGACAACCTGGTCCGGCTCGACGGCGACCCCGAGGTGATGCGCTTCATCACCGGCGGGCGGCCGACCTCGCGCGCCGACGTGGAGCGGGACCACCTGCCCGCGTACCTGGACCACCACGAGCGGTTCGAGGGGTTCGGCTTCTTCGCCGTCGAGGACGGGACCGGCGGCTTCCTCGGCTGGGTCCACTTCCGGGGGCGGCCGGACGACCCGCCAGGCCAGGTCGAGCTGGGCTACCGGCTGGTGAGGTCCGCGTGGGGGCGCGGGTACGCCACCGAGGCCTCGAAGGCGTTGGTGGACAAGGGGTTCGCCGAGTTGGGCGTGCAACGGGTGTACGCCGAGACCATGGTGGTCAACACCGGGTCGCGCCGGGTGATGGAGAAGTGCGGGCTCGAACGGGTCCGGATCTTCCACCAGGACTGGCCGGACGTGATCGAGGGCGGCGAGCACGGCGACGTCGAGTACGCGATCACCAGGGCGCGCTGGGAGGCCCAGCGGTCGGCGGGCAGCGGCTGACGCGGGTCCCACGCCGTCCCGGTCGCGACGCCCGCGGGCGGTGGCGGACAACGCTTCCGGCACCACCCGGTCGGCCTGCGCGGCGGTGGTGCCTCGACCGGATCGCCCGCGGCCCGACGCGGGTGCCCGGCCGGTGCGAGGTGCCGCCGTCGAACGGCGCCCCCACGACGTCCGCGTAGGCGTGGCTCGCCGGGTCGTCGAGGTCGCACCGGTCGACGCCGAGGAACGTGGCGTCCGGACCGCGGAGCGCCGTGCTCTCCCCCTAACGGGAGTGGATCATCAACAGGGCCACCTTGCCCGGCAGCAGGACCTCGCCGACCGGCTCGAACCCGCCCGCGTGGAACGACGCGATGGCGCGCTTGTTGCGCACGTCCGGCTCCATCAGCACGCGGGTGCAGCGGGGGTCGGCCTCGAACAGCGCCTCGGTCAGGACCGGCAGCACGGACCGGACCAGGCCGCGGTCGGTCAGCGCCAGGTCGCCGACGGCGACGTGCACGCCGATGTCGTGCGGCGCCGCGCGGTAGCAGCGGGCCACCTGGTCGCGGGCCGCCCGGTAGATCTCCAGGTACATCATCGGCGTCCCGTCGCGCCCGACCAGGCACGGCAGCGAGTGCACGCCCGCCAGCTGCGCCCGCAGCTCCCGCTCCCACAGCTCCCGCGACCACGCCTGCTGCCAGAACGCCGCGACGTGCGGCGACTGCATCCACCGGTGCACCAGTTCGAGGTCGAACGTGTCCGGGTCGACGGCGCGGGCGGTCCACCCAGCGGTCAGGTCGGGCAGCGGGGGAGCGGGCACGCCGACCAGGTCGGCGTCCTCCGGCGGACGGTTCGCACCGGGCCTCGACACGGCCCGGTAGTCGTCCAGGTTGGTCACCGGCCGCACCGGTCCTCCAGTCCGCTGTAACGATCACTTCACTGCCGGTGACCACGCTAGTCGGAGCAACGGCGATCCAATCGGGTCCATTCGGGGGACGCACGCTAACCTTGGGGCCCTTCCACACCGTGAATTCCCCCAGGAGGATCCGTGTCGCCAGGGCAGATCGCCGCGCTGGTAGCAGCAGGCGCTTTCGTGCTGCTCGTGCTGCTGCTGGCGATTCCGTTGATCAAGCTCGGTAGGACGTTGGACGAGGCGACGATCGCGATCCGCAAGGCGCACGAGAACACCGACCCGCTGTTCACCGAGGCCAACCAGACGTTGACCCACGTGAACACGCAGTTGGAGCGCGTCGACGGCATCACCGCGAACGCCCGAGCGGTCACCGGGAACGTCTCCGCGCTCACCTCGCTCTTCACCGCCACCCTCGGCGGACCGCTGGTCAAGGCAGCAGCGCTGTCGTACGGCGTCAGCAAGGCGGTCCGCGCGCGCCGCAAGGCCGCCGAGACCCCCAACAAGCACGCCCGCCGCAGGCCGCGTGGAGGCAAGCGATGAGCCGCCTCTTCTGGTTCGCCGCGGGCGCCGCGGCAGGCGTGTTCGCCGTCCGCAAGGTCGGCCAGGTGACCCACCAGGTCACCCCGCAGGGCATCGGCGAGAACGTCGGCAACGGGCTCCGCGAACTGGCCGGTGCGCTGGGCTCCTTCGGGGCCGAGGTGCGCGCGGGCATGGCCGAGCGCGAGGACGAGCTGAAGGAGAGCGTCGAGCGCCAGACCGGGTACACCCCCGGCCGGTACTCGACCGAGCCCGCCCGTCGCGGCTCCGGCGCGCGAGCGCGTCGGGCGGACGGCTGAGCCACCCCGCCGTCCGCCTTCCTCGCGCCCTCCGACCGCACCACCCCTGAAGGACACCGCCGTGCAGACCCACGAGATCATCAAGCGCTTCCGCGACCACTTCGAGCGCGCGGGCCACACCGTCGTGCCCAGCGCCTCGCTGCTGCTGGACGACCCCAACCTGCTGTTCGTCAACGCGGGCATGGTGCCGTTCAAGCCGTACTTCCTCGGCGAGGCCCCCGCGCCGTACAAGCGGGCCACCAGCGTCCAGAAGTGCGTGCGCACCGGTGACATCGAAGAGGTCGGCAAGACGACCCGGCACCTGACGTTCTTCCAGATGGCGGGCAACTTCTCGTTCGGCGACTACTTCAAGGAAGACGCCATCCGGCTGGCCTGGGAGCTGATCACCAAGTCCCAGTCCGACGGCGGCTACGGCTTCGACCCCGAGCGCCTGTGGGCGACGGTCTACCACGACGACGACGAGGCGTTCGACCTCTGGCAGAAGGTCGCGGGCCTGCCGCCGGAGCGCATCCAGCGCCGCGGCATCGAGGACAACTACTGGTCGATGGGCGTTCCCGGCCCGTGCGGCCCGTGCTCGGAGATCTACTACGACCGCGGTCCCGAGTTCGGCCAGGAGGGTGGCCCCGTCGTTGACGAGGACCGCTACCTGGAGATCTGGAACCTGGTCTTCATGCAGAACGAGCGCGGACCGGGTGGCGCGAAGAAGGACTACCCGATCCTCGGTGAGCTGCCTGCGAAGAACATCGACACCGGCATGGGCGTCGAGCGGGTCGCGTTCCTGCTCCAGGGCGTGGACAACGTCTACGAGACCGACCTGGTGCGCGCGGTCATCAGCAAGGCCGAGGAGCTGTCCGGTCGCGAGTACGGCGCCGACAAGGTCGACGACGTCCGCTTCCGCGTCATCGCGGACCACGCCCGCAGCAGCGTCCTGCTGGTCGGCGACGGCGTCACCCCCGGCAACGAGGCCCGCGGCTACGTCCTGCGCCGCCTGCTGCGCCGCATCGTCCGCTCCTCGCGCCTGCTGGGCGTGACCGAGCCGGTGCTGCCGGTCTTCGCCGAGGTCGTCCGCGACACCATGGGCCAGGCCTACCCCGAGCTGGTCGAGAACTTCGTCCGCATCCAGCAGATCATGCGCGCCGAGGAGGACACCTTCCTCCAGACGCTCGCCGCCGGGTCGCGGATCTTCGAGAACGCCGCCGACGCGATCAAGGCCGACGGCCGCGCGACGCTGCCGGGCGACAAGGCGTTCCAGCTGCACGACACGTACGGCTTCCCGATCGACCTGACCCTGGAGATGGCGTCCGAGGCGGGCCTCACGGTCGACGAGGACGGCTTCCGCAAGCTGATGGCCGAGCAGCGCGCCCGCGCCAAGGCCGACGCGGCGGGCAAGAAGACCGGCCACGGCGACCAGACGGTCTACCGCGAGCTGCTCGACCTCGGCGCGACCGAGTTCGTCGGCTACACCGACCTCGCCGCCGAGGCGACCGTGCGCGGCATCGTCCGCGAGGGCGCTCGGGTCGGGTCCGCCCGCGAGGGCGACATCGTCGAGGTCGTGCTCGACCGCACGCCCCTGTACGCCGAGTCCGGCGGCCAGGAGAGCGACGCGGGCGTGATCGTGTCCGACGGCGCCGAGCTGGAGGTCGTCGACGTCCAGAAGGTCGCCCGCAAGCTGTGGGTGCACCAGGTGCGCGTGGTCAGCGGCGAGATCGCCGAGGGCCAGCACGTCGAGGCGCGCGTGGACCCCGAGTGGCGCACGGGGGCCCGGCAGGGCCACTCGGGCACGCACGTCGTGCACGCCGCCCTGCGGCAGGTGCTCGGCCCGTCCGCGTTGCAGAGCGGCTCGTACAACAAGCCCGGCTACCTGCGGCTCGACTTCGCGTGGACCGGCGGTCTGTCCGAGGAGACCCGCAGCGAGATCGAGGAGGTCTCGAACCTCGCGGTCCGCAAGGACCTCCCGGTCCAGGTGGTCTACACCGACATGAACGGCGCCCAGGAGCTCGGCGCGGTCGCCCTGTTCGGCGAGACCTACGACGAGACCGTCCGGGTCGTGGAGATCGGCGGCCCGTGGTCGCGCGAGCTCTGCGGTGGCACGCACGTCGAGCACTCGTCCCAGATCGGCCCGATCACGCTGCTCGGCGAGTCGTCCGTCGGCTCCGGCGTGCGCCGCATCGAGGCCTACGTGGGCATCGAGGCGTTCCGCTACCTGGCCCAGGAGCGGGCGCTGGTGCAGAACGTCGCCGGCCTGCTCAAGGTGCCGAACGCCGAGGTCCCCGGCCGCGTCGAGGCGCTGGTGGAGCGCCTGCGCGCGGCCGAGAAGGAGCTGGAGCGCCTGCGCGGCGCCCAGCTGCTCTCCTCCGCCGGTCAGCTCGCCGACAGCGCCCTGGACGTCCGGGGCGTGGCCCTGGTCGCTCTCGCGCTGCCTGAGGGCACCTCAGGGGCCGACCTGCGCACGCTGGGCTCCGAGGTGCGCAACCGCCTCGGCTCCAGGGCGGGCGTCGTGGCGCTGTTCGCGCCGGACGGTCCCAAGGCCAGCTTCGTCGTGGCGACCACCGCCGCGGCCCGTGACCTGGGCCTGGCCGCAGGCAAGCTCGTGCCCTCGTTCGCGCCCGCCCTCGGTGGCCGCGGCGGCGGCAAGCCCGACCTGGCGCAGGGCGGCGGCACCGACCCGTCCGGCATCCCGGCCGCCATCACGGCGCTGCGCGCCGAACTCGATCGCGCGGTCGAATCCCGTTGACCAGCCCCGATCGACCCGGCGTCGACGACCCCGGCCGTGGCAGGCGGCTCGCCGTCGACGTCGGGTCCGTTCGGGTGGGGGTCGCGATCAGCGATCCCACTCCCTTCCTCGCCACCCCACTCGCTACGCTGGTGCGTGACGAAAAGGGCGGCGGGGACCTGACGGAACTCGCCGGCCTCGTCGTCGAGCACGACGTGGTCGAGGTCGTGGTCGGCCTGCCAAGGACGCTGGCCGGACGGCACGGACCGGCGGCCGAGACGGCGTCCGCGTACGCTGCGGCTCTGGCCGAACGGATCGCACCGGTCCCGGTGCGGCTCACCGACGAACGGTTGACGACGGTCGTCGCGAGTCGTGTACTGGCGCAGAGCGGTGTGCGGGGCAAGAAGCAACGTGCCGTTGTGGACCAGGCGGCTGCGGTGGAGATCCTGCAGTCCTGGCTCGACGCACGCGCGCGATTCGTGGCCCGGTCCGCCCAGGAGGATCGAGCCCCCGGAGCGAAGGACAGCACGTGAGCGACGACCTCGGGTTGTTCACCGAACCTGACGTGCACTCGGAAGACCAGCAGCGCCGCCCGAGAGGCAAGGCGGCGGCGGCCGCCCGGCGCGCCAAGGTCAGGCGCAAGCGCACGGTCCTGTGGACCGTCGTGGCACTGGTGCTCGCCCTCGGCGGTGTGGGCGCCTACTACGGCTACCAGACGCTGATGGGCATCGGCTCGTACGAGGACTTCGAGGGCACGGGCGAGACCGACGTCGTGATCGAGGTCAAGGACGGCGACCCGGTCACCGCCATCGCGGCGACGCTGAAGGACCAGGGCGTCACGGCGAGTTCCCGCGCCTTCACCGAGGCGGGCAAGACCGATGCCCGCCTGACCGGCATCCAACCGGGCTTCTACCTGATGAAGACCAAGATGTCCGGCTCGGCCGCGGTCGCCCGCATGCTCGACAAGAGCACGAAGATCACGCCGCTGGAGGTCAAGGGCGGCAACGTGCTGCACGACATCGCCGGTGGTGACGGCAAGGTCACCAAGGGCATCCTCTCGATGCTCTCCGAGGCGAGCTGCCTCGAACTGGACGGCGTGAAGAAGTGCGTCACCCCCGAGGAGCTGCGCACGGCCGCGGAGACCGCCGACCCGGTCGCCCTCGGCGTGCCGGACTGGGCGCTGCCCGACGTGAACAGCGCCGAGAAGGCGCACCGCCTCGAAGGCCTCATCGCTCCCGGCCTCTACCAGCTCAAACCCGGTGCCACCGCCGTGGAGCTGCTGAACAGCGTCATCACGACGTCCGTGACGCGGCTCCAGAGCTACGGCGTCGTCGCGGGCGGCAAGGAGACCGGCTACCGGCCGTACGACATCCTGAAGATCGCCTCCCTGGTGGAGAAGGAGGGCCTCACCAAGGACTTCGGCAAGGTGTCGCGGGTCATCTACAACCGCCTGGCCATCAACAAGATCCTGGAGTTCGACTCGACGGTCAACTACAAGTTGGACAAGCCGAACATCAGGACCAGCGACTCGGACCGCGAAGCCGCGGGCCCGTACAACACCTACTCCTCCGAGTCGGAGGGGCTGACGCCGACGCCCATCGGCTCGCCCAGTCGGGAAGCCGTCGAGGCCGCCATCAACCCCGAGCCGGGCAAGTGGTTGTTCTTCGTGAAGTGCCAGAAGGACGGCACGTCCTGCTTCAACGAAACCTTCCCGGAGCACGAGAAGACCGTCGCCAAGGCGATCCAGGAAGGCGTCTTCTAAGCCCATGCCGTCCCGCGCCGCCGTCATCGGTTCGCCGGTGTCGCACTCGCTGTCGCCCGTCCTGCACGCCGCCGCCTACGCGGCGCTGGGCCTCGACTGGACGTACTCGCGGATCGAGTGCGACGAAGCCGGTGTGCCCGCGCTGGTCGCGGGTCTCGACGACTCGTGGACCGGTCTGTCCGTCACGATGCCGGGCAAGCGCGCCGCGCTGGCCGTGGCCACCTCGGTGACCGAGCGGGCGGCCGTGGTCGGCGCGGCCAACACGCTGGTGCGCGTGCCGGACGGGTGGCGGGCTGACTGCACCGATGTGGACGGTGTCATCGGAGCGCTCCGGCACGCGGGCGGTTTTTCCGGTGGCACCAGGGGGTTGCTGCTCGGCGCGGGTGGCACGGCCACCGCGGCGCTCGCCGCGTTCGCCGCACTGGGACTGTCCGAAGTGGACCTCGTGGTCCGCGATCCCGCCCGCACGGTCGAAGCCGTCGCCTGCGCGTCCCGCCTCGGTCTGGGCCTGTCGCTGGTCGCGTGGTCCGCCGCCGACTTCGCCGCGCTGGCCTCGTCGGCGGACGTGCTGGTGAGCACCGTGCCGCCGTCGGCGACCGGGCCCGTGGCCGCGTCGCTGGCGAAGGCGCCGTGCCTGCTGGACGTCATCTACCACCCGTGGCCCACCCCGCTGGGCGTCGCGGTCCTGGAGCAGGGCCGCACGATGGCCACGGGCCTGGACATGCTGCTGCACCAGGCCTTCGGGCAGGTCGAGCAGTTCACCGGCCTGGCCGCCCCCCGCGAGGCCATGCGCGAGGCGCTGAGCACCGCCACCGGCGACGTGCTGCCCCTGCCGATCGCCTGAGCGACCGGCAGGGGCCCGCCTCACGGCAGGGGCGTGGCGTAGATGATCCGCTTCGTGTCGTGCTCGGTGACCGTCCACAGCTCGCCGCGGCCGGGCCAGTACGACAGGTCCTCGACGCCGATGGCCACGTCGCGTTCCGGACTGCCCGCTTCCAGCACCCCGGCGCTCGCCTTGCTGGCGGTCTGGAGGTGACCGGGGCCGGTCGTGCCGCCGCCGGTGCTGTTGAGGTACCAGAGACCTGACGTCGACACCGCGCCCTGCACCCTCGGCTTGATCAGCCGGAGCGCCTCACTGGCCTGCCAGTGGCCGCCCGAGTTGGTGAGCGGTTCGCCGGTGTCCTGGTTCATCGGCCACCGCGCGACCCGCCCGTTGAGGTTCGGGTCGTTCTGGTCCGCGCAGTACTCGCCGGTGGTGATGGAGTGCGGGCTGGTGCTGCGGTCCAGCGAGATGTAGGAGAACTTCTGCGGGCCGGACGCGAGGCACTTGTAGTCCGCGGGGAACGACGCGAGGCCACCGGGGTTCGTCCAGCCGGAGATCTGCGGCATCACGTAGCGGTAGCCGTAGCTGTAGTACGTGCCGTCCTGCCTGCCGACCTTGTCGGAGTCGGTGACGTTGCCGTTCGCGGCGGACTTGATGTCGAAGATGTAGCGCATGTCGAACACCCGGACGCCGCGGTTGGTGTCGGCCAGGTACAGGTAGTTGCCGTACCAGACGATGCCGCCCGCGTGCACGCTGCCGCCGTTGCCCGCCTGGGGCGCGGTCACCGCCTCGTAGGAGGGGTTGCCGGAGCCGTTGACGTACGGGTAGGCGAGCAGCACGTGCTGGTAGTTGCCCGTGTCGCGGTCCAGGAAGGAGACCCGCACACCCTTGGCGGGCGAGGATTCCTTGTTGTACCAGCTGACCAGCATGGGCCGCTTGTCACCCCAGAGCTGGTCGGCCTGCGCGTCGGCGACCGTCGTCACGCCCTGCGGCACCCAGAGCGTGGTGTTGACGTCGCCCGCGGTGAAGCAGAACTTGCCCAGCAGGGGGAGGGACAGCGTGTTCAGCGCGGGGGAGGTGCAGGCGTCGCCCTTGGGCGCGTCGTCGCGGTTCGCCTGGGCCAGGATGTTCTGCACGCCCAGCTTGGGCAGCTCCTGGTCCAGGTCGTTGACGACGAGGCCCTGGGCGAGGTTGGACGGCACCAGGCGGAAGTCCGCCACGGAGGGCGCGGTGACCGCCGCCACCGCGGTGCCGGGCGTGACCACGGCCAACGTGGACGCCGCCAGCGCCGCGGACGCGGCGAGCAGGGACAGCGCGTTCCTGTTCCTCAATCGTTCTCCTCGAATAGGGGTCGGAGGTCGCCCGACCTCCCCGCACCCTAGTGAGGCCCGCCGGCGCGCGGCGCGCGCTGTGGCCGGAACCACGAGGAGCCCGTGCGTCCGAAGTGGACGCACGGGCTCCTCGGTGGTGCGGCTCGGGCGAATCAGCCCTCGTCGAGATCCGTGGCGATGATCTCCGCGATGGCCTCCAGCGCGGCGTCCGCGCCTTCGCCGTCCGCGGACAGCACCACTTCGTCGCCGTGCATCGCGCCGAGTGTCATCAGGCCGAGCACGCTCGCGGCCTCCACGGGCTGGCCGTCGTCCTTGCGGATGGTGACCTTGACCGGCTGACCGGCGGCAGCTTTCGCCAGCAGTGCCGCAGGCCGGGCGTGGAGTCCGACCTTGCTCGCCACGGTGACCCGTCGCTCAGGCATGATCCGTCCTTTCCTTGGTGCTCCCAGGGGGAGTCAGTCCCTCAGCGGCTTGCCGGAGGTCGTGGAGGTCTCGGAGGAGGTGACGACGCTGGGGTCGGCCTCCGGGTCCTCGTCGTCCTCGCGGCCGGGGGTCTTCAGGTTCCACTTGGTGATGACGAAGCGGAACAGGAAGTAGTAGATCGCCGCGTAGACCAGGCCCATGACGATGAGCAGGTACGGCTTGGTGGCGATGTTCCAGTTCAGGATGAAGTCGATCGCACCGGCCGAGAACGAGAAGCCGTCGTGGATGCCCAGCGCGTTGGCGATGGCCAGCGAGGTGCCGGTCAGGACCGCGTGGATCAGGTACAGCGGCCACGCCACGAACATGAACGCGAACTCGAGCGGCTCGGTGACACCCGTGATGAACGAGGTCAGGGCCGCGGAGCCCATGATGCCCGCGATGATCTTCTTCTGCGACGGCTTGGCGGTCTGCCAGATGGCGAACGCCGCGGCGGGCAGGGCGAACATGAAGATCGGGAAGAAGCCGGTCTGGAAGGTGCCCGCGGTGGGGTCGCCCGCGAGGAAGCGGGGGATGTCACCGGTCTTGCCCTCGTACTCGCCGAAGACCTGCCACACGAAGGTGTTCGGGATGTGGTGCAGGCCGAGCGGGATGAGCAGGCGGTTGACCGTGCCGTAGATGCCCGCGCCGATGATCGTGCTGCCCGCCACGGCGTCGCCGAAGGCGGTCAGACCCTTGTCGAACAGCGGGTACAGCAGGCCGAGCACGACGCCGATGAGGATCATGACGCCCGCGACCAGGATCGGCACGAAGCGGCGGCCACCGAAGAAGGCGAGGTACGGGGGCAGCTTGATGCGGTAGTACCGCTGCCACAGGGCCGCTGTCACGAGACCGACGATGATGCCGGTCAACACCCGGTAGTCGATCAGTTCCTGCTTCGCCGTGGCGGGTGCGTCCGCCGCGAGCGGGAGCACGAACGGCGACATCGCCTTGAACACGCCCTGCACGACGACGAAGCCGACGACGGCCGCGAGAGCGGTCGAACCGTCACCACGTCGCGCGAAACCGATCGCCACACCGACCGCGAACAGCAGCGGCAGGTTGGCGAACACGGCGTCACCGGCTGCGCCGATGACCGCGGCCACCTTGTTCCAGCCCAGACCGTCCTTGCCGAGCAAGTCGTCTTGGCCGAGTCGCAACAACAGACCTGCCGCTGGCAGCGCGGCGATCGGCAGCATGAGGCTGCGACCGAAGCGCTGGAGAGCGGCAAGTCCCTTGATCTCGCGACCGCCGGTCGCCTGTGGGGCGCTGGCGCTCATCGGGTACCTCCCTTGGCGGAGTGCGGGCCGGAATCCGGGACGGTCCGGTCCAACTGCATAGTTACCTGGTAGAGATCGCCCCGGTACCAGGAAGTCATGTCCTCGACCGGTCTGCCCAGCGAGCTGGCGACGCGGCGGAAGACGAGGAGCGAGCTGCCCTTGCGGACGCCGAGCAGCTTCGCGGTCTCGGTGTCGGCGCTCTCGGCCCACACCGTCTGCTTGGCGTGGTCGAGCTGCACGCCGTAGTTGTTCGCGATCAACGTGTAGAGCGACGTCGACAGGTCGTGGCGGCGGAGGTCCGGCACCATCCTCGGGTTGTACCAACCGCGCTCGACGGCGAGCGGGACGCCGTCCGCGCGGCGCAGACGGACCAGTCGGTACGCGCGCTCCCGCACGGGCAGGTCGAGCGCGGTCGCCGCGGCCTCCGGCGGGACCGCCTCGTCGAGGCCCAGCACCTCGGTGGCGGGGGTCATGCCGCGCTTGCGCATGTCGTCGGTGAAGGACTCCAGGTAGAGCTGCACGTCCAGCCTGCGGCGGGCGGTGAACGTGCCGCGGCCCTTCGCCCTGGTGAGCAGGCCCTCGGCCACCAGTTGGCCCACCGCGGCGCGCACGGTGATGCGCGACACCTGGTAGCGGTCGGCCAGGTCCCGTTCGGACGGGATCGGCGAACCGGGCGGGAGTTCCTGCTCGGCGAGGCGGCGCAGGATGTCGCGCAGCTGGGCGTGCTTGGGCTTCGGACCGTCGACGATCCTCGTCGGTGTCTCCCGCTCACCCATGTGCACCTCCCCGCTCTCGCCTGTGGTCGACCTCATTGGTACTTTCCGGTCTAGACCAGTTTGTGCGGGGAGAATGCTCTCCGTGCGGAGCGGGTGTCAACCGCCGTTACGTGACCGTGGCCAAGCGGTGTCACCAGTCGAGAGAGGACACGAAGTGGCTGACGAGAAGGCGGAGAAGATCCTCGCTGCGCTCGGCGGGGCGTCGAACATCATCGAGATCGAACCGTGCATCACCCGGCTGCGGTGCGAGCTGGAGGACGGTTCGGTCGTCGACGAGAAGGCGCTCAAGGCCTTGGGGGCGCACGGGGTCATGCGTTCGGGCAACGTCGTGCAGGTCATCGTCGGGCCGGAGGCGGACACGATCGCCAGCGACATCGAGGACCTCCTGTGACGCTCAGCGTGGGCAGCCCGGTCGCGGGCCGGGTCGTCTCCCTCGCCGAGGTGCCCGACCCGGTCTTCGCGCAGGCGATGGTAGGGCCCGGCATCGCGGTGGAGCCGGACAGGGTCGCCGCGGACGTCGTGTCCCCGGTGGACGGCACGGTCGTGACGCTGCACCCGCACGCGTTCGTCGTGGCCACCGAGGGCGGCGCGGGCGTGCTCGTGCACCTCGGCATCGACACCGTGAAGCGCAAGGGCGAGGGCTTCACGGTGCACGTCGTGAAGGGTGAGACCGTGCGCGCGGGCCAGCCCATCGTGAGCTGGGACCCGGCCGAGGTCGAGGCGGCCGGGTTCGCGCCCATCTGCCCCGTCGTCGCGCTGGACGCCCCGGCGGACTCGCTCGGTGACCTCTCGGAGGGGTCCACGGTCGCCGTGGGCGACCAGCTCTTCTCCTGGCAGCGCTGACCTCGCGCGGGTGTCCTCCGACGCGGTGAGCGTCGAATGGGCACCCGCGCGACGTCGTCCGGTCACGGGTCGTGGGTCGCGCCGAACGCACGGCCCGAGCCCGCCGGTCTGCCGGACTCGCGTCGGTGTGCCGGACCTGCGTCGTTGCGTCGGACCTGCGCCGGTCTGCCGGACCCGCACCGGTCCGCCAGCCAGCATCGGTCTCCGGGCCCGCGCAGGTCTGTCGGACCTGCGTCTGTCCACCAGGCCCGCATCGGTCCACCGTGCCCGGCGTCGATCCTCCGGGTCGGCGTTGATCCTCCGGGCCGGCATCGGTCTGCCGGATCCACGTCGGTCTAGCGGATCCGCACCGGTCCGCAGGTGTCCCGCGCGACGTGGTCGCGGTGCTGTGCCGCGACTCGGTCCAGCACGTGCACCCACCCCCCGGCCGGTTCACCCGTCCGGGTCCGTGTGAAAGGTCCGTTCGGCGGTGCTCGTCCTTGTGCCCAGGGGACCACCCGCCGGATCGTTGACCCGTGCACTGGACGGTCTTGGGATTCCTGGCAGGAGCCGCAGGCGCGTGGCTGCTCCGCCGCCTGCGCCGCGGGGCGGTCGTGCCCTGGCTGTGGTGCGCGGTCCCGAACTCGGTCCTGTGGACCGTCGCCGGGCTCCGCCACCCCCCGCCGCACTGGCTCGCGGTGACGCTCGCGCTCGGCTGGCTCGCCGTCGTGCTGACCGCGACCGACGTGCTCCACCGCCGATTGCCCGACGCGCTCACGCTGCCCGCGTACCCGGTCCTGGCGGTGCTCCTCGTGCCCGCGGGGCTCGACACGGGAGTGCGGGCGCTCGCGTGCGGCCTGCTCTTCGGGCTCGGGCACCTCGTCGTCCGGCTCCTGTCGCCCGGCGCGCTCGGCGGTGGCGACGTGAAGCTCGCCGTGCCGCTGGGAGCGGTGCTCGGGGCGGTCTCGTACGGGGCCCTGGCACTGGGTGCCGTCCTGGCTTCCGTCCTGTCCCTGCTGGTCGGGCTCACGCGTCCGGGTGGCGGTATTCCGCACGGGCCGGGCCTGCTGGCCTCGACCTGGCTGTTAGCGGTGTTCTCACTGTGAAAGGATTCGTACCGTGCTGCGCTGGATCACCGCTGGGGAATCACACGGACCCGCTCTCGTCGCCGTGCTGGAAGGCATGGTCTCGGGGGTGGAGGTCACCACCTCGGACCTGACGGTCCAACTGGAACGCCGGAGGCTGGGCTTCGGCCGCAGCCCCCGCATGGGCTTCGAGGCGGACGAGGTGAGCATCCTCGGGGGCGTGCGCCACGGCCTCACCCAGGGCGGGCCCATCGCCGTCACCATCGGCAACAGCGAGTGGCCGAAGTGGGAGAAGGTCATGTCGGCCGACCCGGTCGACCCGAGCCAGCTCAAGCCGACGGGCCGCAACGAGGCGCTGACCAGGCCGAGGCCCGGTCACGCCGACCTGCCGGGGATGCAGAAGTTCGGCTTCGACGAGGCCAGGCCGGTGCTGGAGCGCGCCAGCGCCCGCGAGACCGCCGCCCGCACGGCGCTGGGCACGGTGGCCCGGAACTTCCTCAAGCAGGTCTTCGACGTCGACATCGTCAGCCACGTCGTCTCCATCGGCGGCGCGAAGACGCCGGACGACGCGCCCGTGCCCGGCCCCGGCGACCTGGCCGCGGTCGACGCGAGCCCGGTCCGCGCGTTCGACCCGGCGGGCACCGAGGCGATGGTCGCCGAGGTCGAGGCCGTCAAGAGCGCGGGCGACACCGTGGGCGGCGTGATCGAGGTCATCGCCTACGGCCTGCCGCCGGGCCTCGGCTCGCACGTGCACTGGGACCGCAGGCTCGACTCCCGGCTCGCCGCGGCCCTCATGGGGGTGCAGGCGATGAAGGGCGTGGAGATCGGCGACGGCTTCACGACCGCCACCCGCTGGGGCAGCCAGGCGCACGACGAGATCGACCGCGGCAAGGGCCCGTCCGGCGTCACGCGCCGCAGCAACCGCGCGGGCGGCCTGGAGGGCGGCATCACCAACGGCGAGCCGCTGCGCGCCAGGGTGGCGATGAAGCCGATCTCCACCGTCCCGAAAGCACTGTCCACTGTGGATGTCCGCACCGGTGAGGCCGCCGTCGCCATCCACCAGCGCTCGGACGTGTGCGCGGTGCCGCGCGCGGGCGTCGTGCTGGAGTCCGTGGTCGCGCTGGTCCTCGCCGAGGCGGCGTTGGAGAAGTTCGGCGGCGACTCCATCGCGGAGACCAAGCGCAACGTCGCGTCCTACCTCGAAGCGCTCGAAGCCCGGTGGGAGGGGCTGTGAACGCCCCCGCGTACGTCGTCCTCGGCCCTCCCGGCGCGGGCAAGACGACCATCGGCCAACTGCTGGCCGAACGGCTCGGCGTGCCGTTCCGCGACGTGGACGCCGACATCGTCGCGAGCGCGGGCAAGCCCATCTCGGACATCTTCACCAGCGACGGCGAGCCGGTGTTCCGCGCGATGGAGGAGCAGGCCGTCGCCGACGGCCTGAAGACCCACGAGGGCGTCCTGGCCCTCGGTGGCGGCGCGGTCCTGTCCGCGGCGACCAGGGAACTCCTGGCGGGCCACCGGGTCGTGTTCCTCAACGTCGGCATGGCCGAGGGAGTCCGACGCACCGGCCTGTCCAGCGCCAGACCGCTGCTCACGGGCATCAACCCGAGGGCGACCTTCAAGGCCCTGCTCGACGCGAGGCTCCCGCTCTACCGCGAGGTGGCGACGATCGAGGTCGCCACCGACCACCTGGAACCGAACCAGGTGGTCGACGCCGTGCTGGACGCCGGCTGACCGGTTGACGCGGTCCGGCGGATCGGACCGGGTGGGCTGGGTCCGGCGGGTCCGGGCCGGGTCGGTCAGAGCCAGAGCCGGGCAGGCCGGCGTCGGGAGGGCCGGGTCCGGTTCCGGGATTCAGCGGTGCCGGGCGGTTTGGGCGAAAGCCGGGGCCGGGGTCGGACGAGCTGAGGTCGGCTGGGTCCGGGGTGGGCGAGCCGAGGTCGGCCGTGCTGGACCTCCGTTCGGCGCGCCCGCGCTGGGCAGGCCAGAGGACGGGCGGCCGGCTCGTGCGCTCAGCCCGCGCGGCGCTCCGCACCGGGTTGCGGATCGAAGCGGGGCCGGAGGCACGCCGTGCCTCCGCCGGAGGGTGGGCCGACGTGGCTCGGGGCTGCCTTCGGTGTGGCCGAGCAAGCGCTCTTGGTGCACGGCGGGAGCGGCGGTGCGCGTTCAGCGGTCGCTCCACGTCTGGAACGCGCGGCACTCGGGTCGAACCGCTCCCCCCGGTGTGGGGTCGGTCGGCGCTCCTGCCGGACGTGGTCGAATGGGGGCCACCACGACCGCGCCCCCAGCCGGAGCGGTGGGGAGCGATCCCGATGTCTCCGGGGGTGTCCACGGGAGCATCACCACGAACGAGGGAGAACACTGATGGGCGAGCCGGTGCGGATCCGCGTGGCCGCGGAACGACCGTACGACGTGGTGGTGGGCCGCGGCCTGCTCGGCGACATGGCGGAGGCCGTCAAGGGCATCGCCAAGATCGCGATCATCCACCCGCCGACGCTCGTCGAGACCGCCGAGGCGCTGCGGGAGACGCTGGCCGCGGGCGGGGCCGACGCGCACCGCGTCGAGATCCCGGACGCGGAGGACGGCAAGGACCTCCCCGTGGCGGGCTTCTGCTGGGACGTGCTCGGCAAGATCGGCCTGAGCCGGTCGGACGCCGTGATCGGGCTGGGCGGGGGAGCGGTGACCGACCTCGCGGGGTTCGTCGCCTCGACGTGGATGCGCGGCGTGAAGCTGTTCAACGTCCCCACGACGCTGCTCGGCATGGTCGACGCGTCCGTCGGCGGCAAGACCGGCGTCAACACGTCGGCGGGCAAGAACCTGGTCGGCACGTTCTACGAGCCGACCGCGGTCTTCGCCGACCTCGCGACGCTGGACACGCTGCCGCGCAACGAGCTCGTCGCGGGCATGGCCGAGGTCGTCAAGGGCGGCTTCATCGCCGACCCGGTCATCCTCGACCTGATCGAGGCCGACCCGGAGGCCGCGCTGGACCCGTCCGGCTCGGTGCTGGAGGAACTGGTCCGCCGCAAGATCCAGATCAAGGCCGACGTCGTGTCCGCGGACCTGCGCGAGTCCGACCTCCGCGAGATCCTGAACTACGGCCACACCCTCGGCCACGCCATCGAGCGCCGCGAGCGGTACAAGTGGCGCCACGGCGCGGCGATCAGCGTCGGCCTGGTGTTCGCCGCCGAACTCGCCCGCCTCGCGGGCAGGCTGGACGACGCGACCGCCGACCGCCACAGGGCCGTGCTGACCGCGCTCGGCCTGCCGACCAGCTACGACCCGACCGCGCTTCCGCAGCTCATGGAGGGCATGAGGGTGGACAAGAAGAACCGCGCAGGCGTCCTGCGCTTCGTCGTGCTCGACGGCCTGGCCAAGCCCGGCAGGCTCGAAGGCCCCGACCCGGCCCTGATCGCCGCCGCCTACTCGGCCGTCGCCGCCGAGCCGACCACGGGCGGGGGGATCCTGCTGTGAAGGTCCTCGTCCTCAACGGCCCGAACCTGGGCAGGCTCGGCACCCGCGAACCCGACGTGTACGGCAGCACGACCTACGCCGACCTGGTCGCCCTGTGCGAGAGCACCGGCCGCGAACTGGGCGTGGAGGTCGACGTCCGCCAGACCGACTTCGAGGGCGAGATGCTCGGCTGGCTGCACGAGGCCGCCGACCACGGCTACCCCGTGGTCCTCAACCCGGCGGCGTGGACGCACTACTCGGTGGCCGTCCGCGACGCCTGCTCGCAGCTGACGGCCCCGCTCGTCGAGGTGCACATCTCGAACGTGCACAAGCGCGAGGACTTCCGGCAGCACAGCTACATCTCCGCCGTCGCCGAGGGCACCATCCTCGGTCTCGGCGTCCAGGGCTACGCCCTCGCCCTGCGCTGGCTGGCCACCAAGGCGTGACAGTCGGGCGGTCGCGGCCCCGGAGACGAGCACCCTCCCCGAGGCCGCGGCCCGCACCCGCCTGACACCCGCCCGCCGAAGCCCGCCCCAGACGCCCCGCCCGGACCCCGGCTCGGACCCCGCCGGTCCGGACCCGCCCGAACACCTGGCCCGGACACCGGCACCGGCCCGCCCGGACAACGGCCCGAAGACCTGCCCGTGACCGCCCGGACACCACCTCGAAGAGTTACCCGGACCCCGTCTCGGACACCGCCGTGCCCAGGCCCTACCCAGACCCCTGCCCGGACAACCGGACAGGAGACCTGCCCGCGCCCGCCCGGACAGCCGCCCACGCCCACCAGGACCTCCGCCCGGACACCGGTCGATCGAGCACCGTCATCGGACCGGCCGACCCGCGGGCGTCCCACCACCCGGAGGCCCTCGTGACCCGCGGAGCCCTGCACCACGTCGAACTCTGGGTGCCCGACGTCACCCGTGCGGAAGCCACGATCGGGTGGCTGCTGCTGGAACTCGGTTGGACCGAGTTCCAGCGTTGGCCCGCCGGGGTCAGCTGGCGGCTCGGCGAGACCTACGTGGTCGTCGAGCGGTCGCCCGCGATGGCGGTCGGACCCCACGAGCGGACCCGGCCGGGCCTCAACCACCTCGCGCTGCACGTCGGAGGCCCGGACGCCGTGGACGCGCTGACCTCGGCGGCGCTGGAGCACGGGTGGACGCTGCTGTTCGCCGACCGCCACCCGCACGCGGGTGGGCCTGACCACTACGCCGCGTACCTCGACAACGAGGACGGGTTCGAGATCGAACTCGTGGCTACTACTAGCGAGTAGTCATCCGGTTGGGTGAGTTGATCTTCTACACTGGGTGGTGATTCGCCGAGGGGTCAACCAAGTGGAGGACAGCGCCCGCATGTCGAGGCTTCTCCGGCTCGTGGCGACCCTGTCGGCATCCGTCGTGCTGCTGTCGTCCTGCGACGCGGGCGTGACGATGAACCAGGCCGAGGGCACCGGCGGCGTCGCACCGCCCGCGGAGGTGAAGAAGCCGCAGCGCGCGGCCCCTCCGAAGGAACCGCTGACGCTCGCGGCCGACCGGTCCCGCGGCAGCGCGGGCGTCATCGCGGTCGGCGGCGGCGACTCGCCGTACAACTACGGGCCCACGGTGCTCGTGGAGGACGGCCGCAACCGGATGTGGTGGTGCAGCCAGCTCGGCGTCGCGGTCCCCGCGGGCGACGACCTGCTCTACGCCGAGAGCGCGTCGCTGACCGGACCGTTCGCCGGGCGCGACGGCAGCGTGGCCCAGCCGGTGCTCAGCGGCAGCGTCACCGGCTTCGACGGCGTGCACACCTGCGACCCGTCGGTCATCCACGTCGGCCAGACCTACTACCTCTACTACACCGGCGCGTCCGGCGACCACGCGCACGGCAACGCGATCGGCGTCGCCACCAGCACCGACGGCATCTCCTGGCAGCGCGCCAACGGCGGTCAGCCGATCATCGGCCCGGCCTACGACACCACCCGCGACAACACCTACGGCGCGGGCCAGCCCGCCGCGCTGCACGTGAACGGCTGGTTCTACCTGATGTTCACCGACACCACCGGCTCGGCGGCGGGGTGGAACGGCGCGGGCCAGTTCGTGCTCCGGTCGAAGGACCCGCTGTTCCTGGCCGGGGTGCAGGCGCTGGGCGTGCGAGGCTTCTCCGCCGTCTCCGGCACCAACTCGCCGCGCGCCCGCTCGGTGGTCGACGCGTTCAGCGCGGACTGGATGTGGGTGGAGGCGCTGGACGCGTTCGCCATCGCCCACGAGACCGAGACCGGCACCAGCATCACGTTCTGGAACGCCGACTTCACCGTCCAGCCCTACGCGCGGATCACCGTCCCCGGCCCGTGGCGCGAGGGCCCCGGCCTCGTCCGCACGTCCGAGGGCCACGCCCCGATCGCGTCCGACGACCCGTGCGGGCGCGTGCCGATCGACGTCGTCCGCGCCACCGTCGACGGCGCGGCGGGCGCCCCGACCGACCTGACCCACTTCGGCATGGACCTCGCGGGCGTGCCCGGCTGCGCCACCAAGGAAGCGGCCGTCGTGCTCGACGGCATCGCCGTCCCGTCGCCCGAGCGCACGACGGACCTGGTCGTCGGCGGCAAGGTCGTCCGCCTGGAACGCCGCTCGGTCACCGACCGGCTCGCCAGGACCGTCCTCGCCCACCGCCCGGCGATCGTCGACCAGCTCCCGGTTGCCGCCAGCATCCCGGCGGGCGCGAAGGCCGTGCGCTCACCCGACGGCCGGACCGGCGTGGTCGTGGAGGACGACGAGCTGTGGCTCATCGGCTCCGCCGAGCTGGCCGCCCTCAACTCCTCGACCGTCCAGCAGACCACCGAGGCCGAGTGGCGCAGGTTCACCCCCGCGGGAGACCTGACCAGGTTCCGGCGCTAGTGCGAGCCCTTGGGCTGCGGCGCCGCGTTCCCCAACCCCATCCCGATCGCGGCCGACGCCAGCACCACCAGCGCGGTGAACGCGGCCCCGCCGGTCAGTGCGGGCCACAGCGCCTCGACGCCGGTCTGGTCCACCAGCAACCCGCTGCCGACCACACCCGCCACCCCGGCCAGCGGCCCCGCCACCAGTGACGCGAAGAACCAGCACATCCCGCGCCCCTCGAACCGCCGCCACGCGTCCAACGCGCCCCACAGCACCGCGATCACCACGACGAGCCCGAAGGCGATCAGCCGCACCGCCGAACCGGCTTCGGGGCTGCGCACGGCGACCGCCACCACGCCCGCTTGGACGGCGCCGTGCAGCAAGCCCATCCAGAATCCCCTGACCAGCCACGCGCCCATGGCGAACAGGGTAGTGCCGGGACGCGGGACCGAGGGAAGACCGGTGAACACACCCCTGTGGAACCCGCCCGATACCCCTACTCTGCTGGTATGCCGCCGCACGCCCCGCGTCGCGCCGCACTGCGCGCCATGCTCGTGGAGCAGGACCTCGACGCCCTGCTCGTCACCGACCTGGTGAACGTCCGCTACCTCACGGGGTTCACCGGGTCGAACGCGGCGCTGCTCGTGGCCGCCGACCCGCAGCGGAGCACGGTGTTCTGCACCGACGGCCGCTACCTGGCGCAGGCCGAGGCGCAGGTTCCCGACCTCGAACGGGTGATCGACCGGCCGTGCGACCTCGCGCTGGCGGCGCGGGCGGCGAAGGACGGGCACGGCAGGGTCGGGTTCGAGGGCCAGCACGTGACGGTGGACGGGCTCGCCGCGCTGGAGCAGGTGGTGGAGGGCCTGGTCGGGGCGTCCGGTCTGGTCGAGCGGCTGCGGCTGGTCAAGGACGACGCCGAGGTCGAGGCGTTGCGGATGGCCTGCGCGGCGGCCGACCGGGCGCTGGCCGACCTGGTCGAGCACGGCGGGCTGCGGGCCGGGCGGACCGAGAAGGAGGTCGCGCGCGAGCTGGAGGGCCGGATGCTCGACCACGGGGCCGCGGGGCCGTCGTTCGACTCGATCGTGGCGGCCGGGCCCCATTCGGCGATCCCGCACCACGAGCCGACCGACGCGGTGCTCAAGGCGGGCGACCTCGTGAAGCTGGACTTCGGGGCGCTGGTCGACGGCTACCACTCCGACATGACCCGCACCCTCGTGCTGGGCAAGGCCGCCGACTGGCAGCGCGACCTGTACGACCTGGTCCTGCGGTCGCAGGCGGCCGGGCGGGCCGCTCTGCTGCCGGACGCCGACGTGCGGGCGGTGGACGCGGCGTCGCGGCAGGTGATCGTGGACGCGGGGTACGGGCCGCGGTTCCCGCACGGGCTCGGCCACGGGGTAGGACTGCGCATCCACGAGGCTCCGGCGCTGTCCAAGTCCGGTGAAGGTACACTTTCCGCCGGTATGGCGGTCACCGTCGAGCCCGGCGTCTACCTGTCGGGGAAGGGCGGTGTCCGCATCGAGGACACGCTCGTGGTGCGCGAGAGCGCGCCGGAGCTCCTCACCCTGACCACGAAGGAACTCGTGGTCGTCTAAGCGCCCGCTCCGCCGGGCCCGCCCCTTGAGACAACAGGAGAGACCACCACCGTGGCCACGACCAACGACCTGAAGAACGGCCTGGTGCTGAACCTCGACGGCCAGCTCTGGACCGTCACCGCGTTCCAGCACGTCAAGCCGGGCAAGGGTGGCGCCTTCGTGCGCACCACGTTGAAGCACGTCCTGTCCGGCAAGGTCGTGGACAAGACCTTCAACGCGGGCACCAAGGTCGAGACGGCCACCGTGGACAAGCGGACGATGACGTACCTGTACAAGGACGGCAACGACTTCGTCTTCATGGACAGCGACACGTTCGACCAGATCACCGTGCCCGGCGAGACCGTCTCCGACGCCGCGGGCTACATGCTGGAGAACCAGGAGGCCATGGTCGCCACCCACGAGGGCGTGCCGCTCTTCGTGGAGCTCCCGACCTCGGTCGAGCTGCTGATCGAGCACACCGACCCCGGCCTCCAGGGCGACCGCTCGACGGGTGGCACGAAGCCCGCGAAGCTGGAGACCGGCGCCGAGATCCAGGTGCCGCTGTTCGTCACCACCGGCGAGAAGGTCAAGGTCGACACCCGCGACGGTCGCTACCTCGGCCGTGTGAGCAGCTGACGTGGGAGCGCGCAGCAAGGCCCGCAAACGCGCGGTCGACATCCTCTTCGAGGCGGACCTGCGTGGCGAGGACCCGGTGACGCTGGTCGCGGGCCGGGTCGGGTCGGCCGACGTGCCGCCGGTGAACGACTACACGGTGACCCTCGTCGAGGGCGTGAAGGCGCACCAGGCGCGGATCGACGACCTGATCTCGGAGCACGCCGAGGGCTGGACGCTCCAGCGGATGCCCGCGGTCGACCGCGCGGTCCTGCGCATCGGCCTCTACGAGCTGCTGTGGGCGACGGACGTGCCGGACGCGGTCGCGATCGACGAGGCGATCGAGCTGGCGAAGGGGCTGTCCACCGACGACTCGCCGCGGTTCATCAACGGCGTGCTCGGCCGGATCGCCGTCATCGCGGACCAGTTGCGCGCGGTCCTCTAGCACGTGCTGGACGGACTAAGGCCACCTCGGGTCGAACCGGGGTGGCCTTAGTCGTCTCAGTCCTCCTTGGCCGGACGGGCCTCGGGGGGAAGCACGCCCCAGTCGATGAGCTGCTCGGTGAGCTCACCGGGGGTCATGTCGTAGATGATCGCGAGCGAACGCAGGTCCTCGGTGCGGATGGAGAGCACCTTGCCGTTGTAGTCGCCGCGCTGGCTCTGGATGGTGGCGGCGTACCGCGCGAGCGGCCCCACCTTCTCGGCCGGTAGCTGTTGCAGCCGTTCGAGGTTGATGACGATCTTCGTGGCGGGTTCGGCACCCGACGGCACCCGACCCTCCGGCAGCAGTTCGGCCACCGGCACCCCGTAGAAGTCGGCCAGCTCGGCCAGCTTCTGCACGGTCACGGCTCGGTCGCCCCGCTCGTACGAGCCGACGACCACGGCCTTCCAGCGACCGCCGGACTTCTGCTCGACGCCGTGCAGGGACAAGCCCTGCTGCTGCCGGATCGCGCGGAGCTTGGCCCCCAACGCCTTGGCGTAGTCGCCCATGTGGCGGTTCTCCGTTCATTCGCCCCGTCAGCCGGTAGGGGACTGGGCCGGGGAGGTCAGACTCAATACGCAGAGTAATGATTGCTCTCCGTGGTCGCCAGGTCAAGCTGATCTCGTCAGTCCGTGCGTGCGAGAGCCTCGACACCACCCGTCAGGTGGGCGCCTCGTGAGTGATACCGTGCAGGTCAGCCCGGTCGAAGCCGGGTGTCCGACGTCCTTTAAGGACCCGTCCTGTGAGGCGGGGAAGGAGGTCCAACCGTGGCGCCACGTCAACGTGGTGCGACGGATCCGGCCGGGGAGCGCGAGCTTCTCTCGGCCGGTGACGTCGCACGCACTGTCGCCCGAATGGCCCATCAGATCATCGAGAAGACCGCTCTTGATGCACCGAGCGCACCCGCAGTAGTCCTGATGGGCATACCGAGTCGGGGAGCACCACTCGCTCGCCGACTGGCCCTCAAGATCGCGGAGTTCAGCGGTGTCGAGGTGCCCACGGGCACCCTGGACGTCACCCTCTACCGCGATGACCTGCGGAGAGGCCCCACCAGGCCGCTGGAGACCACGTCGCTGCCCGAGGGCGGGATCGACGACCGCCTCGTGGTGCTCGTCGACGACGTCCTGTTCTCCGGTCGCACGATCCGCGCCGCGCTCGACGCCCTGCGCGACCACGGCCGCCCCCGCGCCGTGCAGCTCGCCGTGCTCGTCGACCGCGGGCACCGGGAACTGCCGATCCGAGCCGACTACGTTGGCAAGAATGTGCCAACGTCGCGCAGCGAGGACGTGGCGGTGCTGCTGGACGAGTTCGACGGGCGCGACGGAGTGGTGCTGAAGTGAAGCACCTCCTCTCCACCGAAGGCCTCGACCGCGCGACCGCCACGTCGATCCTCGACACGGCGGACAACCTCAAGCGGGCCCTGCTCGGCCGGGAGGTCCGCAAGCTCCCGACGCTGCGCGGCCGCACGGTCATCACCCTGTTCTACGAGAACTCCACGCGCACCAGGGTCTCCTTCGAGATCGCGGGCAAGTGGATGAGCGCGGACGTGATCAACGTGTCCGCGGGCGGGTCGAGCGTGAGCAAGGGCGAGTCCCTTCGCGACACCGCGCTCACGCTGGCCGCCGCGGGCGCCGACTGCGTGATCGTCCGGCACCCCGCCTCCGGTGCGGCGCACCGGCTCGCGGGCTGGCTGGCCGAGGCGGGCACGTCCGTCGTCAACGCGGGCGACGGGATGCACGAGCACCCCACCCAGGCGCTGCTGGACGCGGCGACGCTGCGCGAACGGCTCGGCTCCGTCGAGGGCCGCCGGATCGCCATCGTCGGCGACGTCCTGCACAGCCGGGTCGTCCGGTCGAACGTGCACCTGCTCGCCGCGCTGGGCGCCGACGTGGTGCTGGTCGCCCCGCCGACGCTGCTGCCGGTCGGCGTGGCCAACTGGCCCGTCACCGTCTCGCACGAACTCGACGCGGAACTGCCGAGCCTGGACGCGGTCATGCTGCTGCGCGTGCAGGCCGAGCGGATGCACGGCGGGTTCTTCCCGTCGGCCCGCGAGTACTCGATCGCCTACGGGCTCAACGAGAACCGCCTGCGCCTCATGCCGGAGCACGCCGTCGTGCTGCACCCCGGTCCGATGCTCCGCGGGATGGAGATCGCCTCGGCGGTCGCGGACTCCCCGCGCGCGGCCATCACCGACCAGGTGCGCAACGGCGTCCACCTGCGCATGGCGGTCCTCTACCACTTGCTCGCCCACGAGGAGGAAACGTCGTGAGTCCCTTGGTGATCAGGGGAGTTCGCCCCTACGGCGAGGGTGACCCGGTCGACGTGCTGGTCCGCGACGGCGTCATCGCCGAGATCGGCTCGGTCAGCGCGGACGACGTGGAGACCGTCGACGGCGCGGGCGCGGTGCTGCTGCCCGGCTTCGTCGACCTGCACACCCACCTGCGCGAACCGGGCCGCGAGGACACCGAGACGATCGAGACCGGTTCCCGCGCCGCCGCGCTCGGCGGCTACACGGCGGTGTTCGCCATGGCCAACACCGACCCGGTGGCCGACAACGCGGTGATCGTGGAGCACGTGTGGCGCCGCGGCCGCGAGGTCGGGCTGGTCGACGTGCACCCGGTCGGCGCCGTCACCGTCGGGCTCAAGGGCGAGAAGCTCGCCGAGCTGGGCACGATGGCGAAGTCCGCGGCGAACGTCCGGCTCTTCTCCGACGACGGCCACTGCGTGCACGACCCGCTGGTCATGCGCCGCGCCCTGGAGTACTCCAAGGCGCTCGACGTGGTCGTCGCCCAGCACGCCGAGGAGCCGCGGCTGACCGTCGGCGCCCAGGCGCACGAGGGTGAGCAGGCCGCTCGGCTCGGCCTCCAGGGCTGGCCCGCCGCCGCCGAGGAGTCGATCGTCGCGCGTGACTGCCTGCTGGCGCTGCACGCGGGGGCCAGGCTGCACGTCTGCCACGTGTCCACGACGGGCACGGCGGACGTGCTGAGGTGGGCCAAGGCGCGGGGCACGACCGTGTCGGCCGAGGTCACCCCCCACCACCTGCTGCTCACCGACGACCGGCTGAGCACCTACGACCCGGTCAACAAGGTCAACCCGCCGCTGCGGACGGGCACCGACGTCCAGGCGCTGCGCCGGGCCCTCGCCGAGGGCGTCATCGACTGCGTCGCGACCGACCACGCCCCGCACGCCGTGCAGGACAAGGACTGCGAGTGGTCCGCGGCCCGCCCCGGCATGCTGGGTCTCCAGACCGCCCTGTCCGTGGTCGTCGAGACCATGGTCAAGACCGGCCTGCTGGACTGGCGCGGCGTGGCGCGGGTGATGAGCGAACGGCCCGCCGAGATCGCCGGGCTGCCGGACCACGGTCGCCCGATCGAGGTCGGCGAGCCCGCGAACCTGGTGCTGGTCGACCCGGACGCCACCTGGACCGTGCGCGGCGCGGACCTGGCGAGCGTCGCGGGCAACACCCCGTTCGAGGGCATGGAGCTGCCCGCCGTGGTGACGGCCACCCTGCTGCGCGGACGCGTCACGGCGGGGAGGATCCCGGCATGACCAGGGTGTTCCTCTCGCTGGCGGTGCTGGCGTTCTTCGCGCTGTGCCTCTACGGCATGTGGCACGGCTGGCAGCGCCGCGCGCGCCGCCAGGCGGCCGTGCTCGCCGACTTCCCGGCCGTGCCCACCGACACCGGTGCGGTGCTGCTGGAGACGACGGGCCAGTACATCGGCACGACCATCGGCGACAACTGGCAGGACCGGATCGCCGTCGGCGACATCGGCCACCGGGCCGAGGCCGTGCTGCGGCTGACCGACCGGGGCGTGCGGATCGAGCGCACCGGCGCCTCCGAGCTGTGGATCCCGAGGTCGGCGGTCGAGTCCGCGCGCACCGACCGGGGTCTCGCGGGCAAGGTCATGACCAAGGACGGCCTGCTGGTCGTCCGGTGGCACCTGGGCGAGCAGCTCGTGGACACCGGCTTCCGCGGCGACGACAAAGACGTGTACGAGCAGTGGGTGGACGCGCTGAACACCGGTGCGGCCAAGGGAGGTACGACGTGAGCAAGGCAGCACTGGTCCTCGAAGACGGTCGCGTGTTCCGCGGCGAGGCCTACGGAGCACTGGGCGAGAGCCTGGGCGAGGTCGTGTTCTCCACCGGCATGACCGGCTACCAGGAGACGCTGACCGACCCCTCCTACCACCGCCAGATCGTGGTGCAGACCGCCCCGCAGATCGGCAACACCGGCTGGAACGACGAGGACGACGAGTCCTCGCGCATCTGGGTCGCGGGCTACGTCGTGCGCGACCCCTCCCGCAAGCCGTCCAACTGGCGCTCGGTCCGCGGCCTCGACGAGGAGCTGGTCCGCCAGCGCGTCGTCGGCATCGCGGGCGTCGACACGCGGATGCTGACCCGCCACCTGCGCGAGCAGGGCGCGATGCGCGCGGGCGTCTTCTCCGGCGACGCGCTGGACAGCGACGAGGCCCTCGTGGGCCGCGTCCTGGACAGCCCGCCGATGAAGGGCTCCGACCTCGCGGGCGACGTCACCACGGAACGGGCCTACGTCGTCCCCGCGGTCGGCGAGCGGCGCTTCCGCGTCGCCGCGCTCGACCTGGGCATCAAGTCCAACACCCCCAGGATGATGGCGGCGCGCGGCATCGAGGTGCACGTGCTCCCGCTCTCGTCCACCCTGGACGACCTGCTGGCGGTCGAGGCCGACGGCGTCTTCCTGTCCAACGGGCCGGGCGACCCGGCGACCCAGACGCACGCGATCGAGCTGACGAGGTCGGTGCTGGAGCGGCGGATCCCGCTGTTCGGCATCTGCTTCGGCAACCAGATCCTGGGCCGCGCGCTGGGCCGCGACACCTACAAGATGCGCTACGGCCACCGCGGCATCAACATCCCGGTGATCGACGTGCGCACCGGCAAGGTGGCCATCACCGCGCAGAACCACGGGTTCGCGCTGGAGGGCGAGCCGGGCGAGGAGTTCTCCTCGGACTTCGGCCGCGTCCAGCTCAGCCACTACTGCCCGAACGACGACACCATCGAGGGCGTCCGCGCCCTGGAGGCCCCGGCGTTCAGCGTGCAGTACCACCCCGAGGCCGCGGCCGGTCCCCACGACGCCGCGCCCCTGTTCGACGAGTTCGCGACCATGATGAGCGAGGCCCGCTGACATGCCGAAGCGCACCGACATCAAGCACGTGCTGGTCATCGGGTCCGGCCCGATCGTCATCGGCCAGGCGTGCGAGTTCGACTACTCCGGCACCCAGGCCTGCCGGGTGCTGCGGGAGGAGGGCATCAGGGTCAGCCTGGTGAACTCCAACCCGGCCACGATCATGACCGACCCCGAGTTCGCCGACGCGACCTACATCGAGCCGATCACGGCCGAGTACGTCGAGAAGGTCATCGCCCAGGAGCGCCCCGACGCGCTGCTCGCCACCCTCGGCGGCCAGACCGCGCTCAACTGCGCGATGGCCCTCGACAAGGCCGGCGTGCTGGAGAAGTACGGCGTCGAGCTGATCGGCGCCTCCATCGAGGCGATCGAGCGCGGGGAGAACCGCCAGCAGTTCAAGAAGATCGTCGAGCAGCTCGGTGGCGAGAGCGCCCGCAGCGTGATCTGCCACTCGATGGACGACCTCCTCGAGGCGGCCGAGGACCTCGGCTACCCGATGGTCGTCCGGCCGTCGTTCACCATGGGCGGCACCGGGTCGGGGATGGCCTACGACGAGGCCGACCTCCGTCGCATCGGCGGCTCCGGCCTGGCCGCGAGCCCGACCACCGAGGTGCTCCTCGAGGAGTCGATCATCGGCTGGAAGGAGTACGAGCTCGAGGTCATGCGCGACAGCGCCGACAACAGCGTGATCGTCTGCTCGATCGAGAACCTCGACCCGATGGGCGTGCACACCGGCGACTCGATCACCGTCGCCCCGGCCATGACCCTCACCGACCGCGAGTACCAGGCCATGCGCGACCTGGCGATCGGCATCATCCGCGCCGTCGGCGTCGACACCGGTGGCTGCAACATCCAGTACGCCGTCAACCCGGCGGACGGCCGCCTGATCGTCATCGAGATGAACCCGCGCGTCTCGCGGTCCTCCGCGCTGGCGTCCAAGGCCACCGGCTTCCCGATCGCGAAGATCGCGGCCAAGGTCGCCATCGGCTACACCCTCGACGAGATCCGCAACGACATCACCGTCCGGGAGGACGGACAGAGCACGCCTGCCTCCTTCGAGCCGACGCTCGACTACGTCGTCGTGAAG
>NZ_DBNGPQ010000013.1:0-37242 GCF_057122925.1 Umezawaea sp.
CTCGAAGCCTTGCGCGAGCAGCTCATGGACATCGTCCGCCCGGTGCAGGGCCAGATGGTCATCGACAGCAAATTCATTCCGTTCGTGGTGCTGGTGGTCGGCGTGAATGGCGCCGGCAAGACCACGACGATCGGCAAGCTCGCGCGCATCATCAAAGCGGCCGACATGAAAGTGATGCTGGCCGCGGGCGATACATTCCGTGCCGCTGCGGTCGAGCAGTTGCAGGTGTGGGGTCAGCGCAATGACGTGCCCGTGATCGCGCAAGCTACCGGCGCAGATCCCGCCGCCGTCGCGTTCGACGCCTTGCAGTCCGCGCAGGCCCGCAAGTTCGACGTGTTGATCGCGGACACCGCCGGTCGCCTGCACACGCAGTCGAACCTGATGGACGAGCTCAAGAAAGTGAAGCGCGTGATGGGTCGCATCGATCCCGCCGCTCCACACGAAGTGTTGCTGGTGCTGGATGCCAGCCAAGGGCAGAACGCACTCCAGCAAGCCAAGCTGTTCCATGAAGCGCTGGGCGTCACGGGCGTCGTGCTCACCAAGCTCGACGGCACCGCCAAGGGCGGCATCGTGTTCCAGGTGCAGCGCGAACTCGGCGTCCCGGTGAAGCTCGTCGGGCTCGGCGAGGGCGCGGACGACCTGGCCCCGTTCGAGCCGGGCGCGTTCGTGGACGCCCTGCTGGGCTAAAAGCGGTTGCCCCGCGGGGGAACCGGAACGGATGATCGTGTCGTGGAAGCGCTGGTCGAGAGTGCCATCAGGAGTTCGTTCGTCAACTGCTCGAAGGGCGAGGCGAAGCGTCTGACGCTGCCGGGCAGACTGGCCGACGTGGCCTGGTCCGAACTGGACTTCCTCGGCTGGCGCGACCCCAAGGCGGTCAACAACGCCTACGTCGTGCTGCCGCGTGGAGACGGCCTCGTGGGGCTCGCGCTGTCGTCGGCGAGCCAGCCCAAGGGCCGGGTCAAGCAGTCGATGTGCGCGTTCTGCTGCACGGTCCACGGCCAGGCCGACGTGGCGCTGTTCTCGGCCCGCCGGGTCGGGGCGGCGGGCAAGCTCGGCAACACCGTCGGCACCTACATCTGCGCGGACCTGGCCTGCTGCCAGTACGCGCGCGGCAGGCGCAGCGCGTCAGGCCCGAAGCCGACCGAGGCGCTGAGCCTGGACGAGCGGATCGAGCGAACGGTGTCGAACCTGAACCGGTTCGTGGACGAGGTCCTCACCGACAACGCGTGAGGACCTCGTCCACGCGCGCTACACGGCGGCGAGCGAGCCGACCTTGGAGCGGACGAACTCGCGGATCGACGAGGTCACGTAGTCGACCATCTCGTCGGTCAGCCTCGGGTGCACGCCGAGCCAGAACGTGCGCTCGGTGATGACGTCGCTGTTGGGCAGCTCGCCCACGACGCGGTACTCCGCGCCCTGGTAGGCGGGCTGCCGGGTGAGGTTGCCGCCGAACAGCAGGCGGGTCGCGATCTTGCGCCCCTCCAGGAACGAGATCAGCTCGGCGCGGCGGAACGGCAGCTCGCGGCCGAGCGTCAGCAGGAACCCGAACCAGCTCGGGTCGCTGTCCCTCGTGGCCTCGGGGAGGATCAGGCCCGGCACGTCGGCCAGGCCGTCGCGCAGCCGCTGCCAGTTGCGCCTGCGGGCGGCGGAGAACCGGTCGAGCTTCGCCAGCTGGGTCACGCCGAGGGCGGCCTGCTGGTCGGTCGACTTCAGGTTGTAGCCGATGTGCGTGTACGTGTACTTGTGGTCGTAGCCCTGCGGCAGCGTCCCGAGCTGCCAGCCGAAGCGCTTGTGGCACGTGTTGTCGTGCGCCGGTTCGCACCAGCAGTCGCGGCCCCAGTCGCGGACGGACTCCACGATCTTGCCGAGCTTCAGGTTGGCCGTGGCGACGCAGCCGCCCTCGCCGGTGGTGATGTGGTGCGCCGGGTAGAAGCTGACGGTGGCCAGGTCGCCGAAGGTGCCGGTCAGCCTGCCCCGGTAGGTGGAGCCGAGCGCGTCGCAGTTGTCCTCGACGAGCCAGAGGCCGTTGTCGCGGGCGATCCGCGCGATCTCCTCGACCTCGTAGGGGTTGCCGAGCGTGTGCGCGAGGACGATCGCCTTGGTCTTGGGGCCGACGGCGGAGGCGATGGCCTCGGCGGTGGCGTTGTAGGTGCCCAGCTCCACGTCCACGAAGACCGGGACGAGGCCGTTCTGGATGATCGGGTTCACCGTGGTGGGGAACCCGGCGGCGACCGTGACGACCTCGTCGCCGCGCTGGAGCCTGCGCTCGCCGAGGCTGCGGGACGTCAGCGCGGTCACCGCGACCAGGTTCGCCGACGAACCGGAGTTCACCATGTACGCCTTGCGCAGCTCTAACGCGCGGGCGAGCGCGGACTCGAATTCACGGGTCGACTTCCCCGCGACGATCCGCATGTTCAGCGCCGCTTCGACGACCGCCACCCGGTCGTCCTCGTCGAACACCGCGCCACCGGTCAGAATAGGCGTTTCGCCGGGAATGAACTCGGTCGTTTCGGATTTCTCACGATGATATTTCCGAACGGTTTCCAGAATTTCTTCCTCAAGGCTCACGCCGCCACCCACTCGGTGCGCGGGGCCACCACGGTCTCCAGGTGCTTCACCACGGACGCGGCGGACAGCTGGTCGTCGTTCTCCTGCTGGAGCCGGGCCGCGACGAGCCGCGCGCCGGAGTGCGTGAGCAGCCCGCAGACGGCCTCTCGGATGTTCTCCACGGTCTGCTCGGCCGGGTGCAGCGAGACGGCGCCGCCGATGGCCGCGAGCCGGTCGCCGTGCTGGAAGTGCACGCACATCTGCGGAAGCACCAGCTGCGGCAGGCCGTGCGCGATGGTGGCGAGGAGGCTGCCCGCGCCGCCGTGGTTGATCACCAGGTCGCAGGTCGGCAGCAGGTCGTGCAGCGGCATCCCGCGCACCACGCGGACGTTCTCCGGCAGGTCGCCGTCGTGGTCGAGGCCCCAGCCCGCGGCCACCACGACCTCGGCGTCGATGTCCCGCATCGCCTCCAGGGTCGTGTGCAGCACCTCGGAGTGCTTGCCCCGGATCGGCACGTTGCCCAGCGTCACGGCGACCCGCTTGCCCAGCGGCTTCTCCAGCAGCCAGTCCGGCAGCACGGCCGAGCCGTTGAACGGGATCCAGCTCATCGGCAGCGACTCGGCGGGCGGCTTGCCCACCTGCATGCTGCGCGGGCACACGTCGATCCAGCGGACCGGGGGAGGCGGCGCGCCGTGCAGGCCCCAGTCGCGGTAGAGGTAGGCCAGGCGCTGGTGCACCAGCTCGTCGACCTCGGGCGGCAGCGTCAGGCCCCAGCCGTGCCGCACGGTCGGGATGCCGAGGCGGGCGGCCACGATCGGGCCCGCGTACTCCCACGACGTGTGCAGGACGACGTCGGGGCGCCAGCGCTCGGCGATCTCGAACAGCCGCCCGACGTGCCGCTCCGCCAGCGGACCGTAGTAGTCGGCCACGTGCTCGGCCAGCGACCCGACGCTCGCGTCCTGCGGTGGGCGCCGGGCGTGGTCGGGCACCAGTTCGGCCAGCGGCACGTCCTCACCGAGCGAGATCGCCGACACGCCCGCCGCCGCGGATACGCCCGCCATGCTCTTCGGCATGGCCACGACCACGTGGTGCCCCGCGCTCCGAAGAGCCCACAACAAAGGGATCATGGGGTAGAAGTGCCCCTGATTAGGGCAGCTCGTAACTAATACTTTCATCTCAATTGGCCGCCTTCTTCAAGTCGTTAACCGCGATATGGCGGAATGGCGAGACTCGTTGAGAAGAGTACTTATCGAGCTAGTGTCCGGATACCCCTGATCGGCCCCTAATATCGCGGCGAATTGATACGGGTTGCCATATCTCCTCAGCTTTGAAGTGCTGGGGGAGAGGGGTGGTGAAGATCGGGTTCTTGGGGTCGGCGGGGCACGTGCGGGCCGTTTTCGGCGGTCGGCCGGCACGCCGCCGTGCCGGACTTCCACGATCGGGTGACGTCCGACTTGTCAGGTGTGCGGCAGGGGGGAATGGTGGTCCTGCGGCCGTGCTCCTGGTCGTGCCGGGCCGGGCGGTGCGCCCGCGCTGTCCGGTGTGGTTCGAGCGGCGGGAGACCGAGGTGGGCGTGGAGGTCGTCGTCCCGTTCGGGGCCGTCGTCGAGCTGGGGTGCGGCTGACGTGCGATTACCCGGCGGCGTCCGGTCCCGCGCCGTGCTCATGGGCACGAGCCGCGCGGTCGATCCCGACCTGTCCGAGCTGCCCGCGGTGCGGGCCGACGTCGTCGACCTGGCGGCGGCGCTGACCGCGTGCGGTGTGCGCTGCTCCGCGCTGGCGGACGGGACGGTCCGGGCGCTGCGCGAGGGGTTGGAGCTGGCCGCGTCGCAGGCCGAGGAGCTGCTGTTCGTGCACTACGCGGGCCACGGCCTGCTGGACGCGCGGGGCAGGCTGTTCCTGGCGGCGCCGGACACCCGGCTCGACCTGGTGCGCTGGACCGCGCTGCCGTTCCGCGACGTGCGGGACGTGCTGCTGGACGCACCCGCCCGCCACCGGCTGCTGGTGCTGGACTGCCGCTTCGACGCCTCCGCGCTGGCCGCGCTGGCCGATCCCCGGTCCGTGCTCGCCGAGCAGCTCGACATCCAGGACGTGCCCACGCTCGTCGCCACGGGTGCGCCGCGCCAGGACACCCTGACCCGCTGCCTGGTCGACGCGCTGCGCGCCGACGTGGAGGTGCGGCGGGTCAGCGCCGTCTACCGGGCGCTGCTGCGCGGTGCGGGACGGGCGAGGACCTGGCAGGTCAGGAACTGATGGCCTGGTCGGTCAGCCGCTTCGCGATGGCCAGCACCTCGGGCAGGATCCGGGCGACGGCGTCCTTGGTCAGCCGTCCCTCCGGACCGGACACCGAGACGGCGGACAGCGTCGGCGCGCCGACGAGCGGCACGGCGATGCAGCGCACGCCGAGTTCCTGCTCGCTCTCGTCGAGGGCGTAGCCCTGCTCGGCGATCCGGGCCAGCGAGTCCAGCAGCTCCTGCGGGTCGGTGATCGTGTTCGGCGTGTACGCGGGCAGCCCGGTGCGCTCCAGCAGCGCGAGCACCTCGGTGTGCGGCAGCTGCGACAGCATCGCCTTGCCGACGCCGGTGCCGTGCGGCAGCAGCCTGCGGCCCACCTCGGTGAACATCCTCATCGAGTGCTTCGACGGCACCTGCGCCACGTACACGACCTCGTCGCCGTCGAGCACGGCCAGGTTCGCCGTCTCCTCGACCTCGTCGACCAGTTCGGTCAGGTACGGCCTCGCCCACGTGCCGAACTGGCGGCCCGCGCTCTCGCCGAGGCGGATCAGCCGCGAACCCAGGGTGTAGCGACGGTTGCGGTTCTGCCGCACGTACCCCAGCGTGACAAGGGTGCGGATGAGGCGGTGGATGGTCGGCAGCGGCAGCCCGGTGGTGGCCGCCAGCTCCGACAGGCTCGCTTCGCCACCCGCGTCGGCCAGCTGTTCCAGCAGGTCGAAGGCGCGTTGGAGGGACTGCACTCCGCCTGAGGACTCGCGCGCCATGATCACTCCCGTAGTAGACCGGGTGGAGTCTAGTCATCGTTGCAGTTCCGCTATGCAAAAACTATAGTCCGCGAAGTAGAAAAGTCATCCCTAGGAACGAGGTGGACCTCCATGCCCGACCTCCGCGTCACCGGCTCCAAGGTCGAACGGGATGAGGAGGTGCTCACCCCGGAGGCGCTCGATTTCGTGGCAGGCCTGCACCGGGCGTTCGCCGCTACCCGCGACGACCTGCTCGCCAAGCGCGCCGAACGCCGCGCGAGCGGGAAGCTCGACTTCCTGCCGGAGACCGCCGACGTCCGCCGGGCCGACTGGCGCGTCGCCGAGGCGCCCCCCGCGCTGGTCGACCGGCGCGTCGAGATCACCGGGCCGACCGAGCGGAAGATGGCGATCAACGCCCTCAACTCGGGCGCCAGGGTGTGGCTGGCCGACCTGGAGGACGCCAACACCCCGCACTGGGAGAACGTGGTCTCCGGTCAGGTCAACCTCTACGACGCCGCGCGCGGCACCATCGAGTTCACCTCGCCCGAGGGCAAGCACTACGCGCTGGCGGACGGCGTCGAGCGCCCGACGATCGTCGTCCGCCCGCGCGGCTGGCACCTCGACGAGCGGCACCTGGAGATCGACGGCCGTCCCGCCGTGGGCGCGCTGGTCGACTTCGGCCTGCACTTCTTCCACAACGCCTCGCTCGGCAAGCCGTACTACTACCTGCCGAAGATGGAGAGCCACCTCGAAGCGCGGCTGTGGAACGAGGTGTTCACCGCGGCCGAGAAGCAGCTCGGGATCCCGCACGGCACCGTCCGCGCGACCGTGCTGATCGAGACGATCCCGGCCGCGTTCGAGATGGAGGAGATCCTCTACGAGCTGCGCGAGCACGCGTCGGGCCTGAACGCGGGCCGCTGGGACTACCTGTTCAGCATCATCAAGCACTTCCGCGACGCGGGCTCCGACTTCGTGCTGCCCGACCGCAACAGCATCACGATGACCGCGCCGTTCATGCGCGCCTACACCGAGCTGCTGGTCCGCACGTGCCACAAGCGCGGGGCGTTCGCGATGGGCGGCATGGCCGCGTTCATCCCGAACCGGCGCGACCCCGAGGTCACCGAGCGGGCGCTGGCGAAGGTCCGCGACGACAAGACCCGCGAGGCGAACGACGGCTTCGACGGCTCCTGGGTCGCGCACCCCGACCTCGTCCCCGTGTGCCGGGAGATCTTCGACGCCCAGCTCGGCAGCAAGTCCAACCAGCTCGACCGGCAGCGCGACGACGTGTCCGTGACGGCCTCGCAGCTCCTCGACTTCGGCGCCACCGGCGGCGAGGCGACCAGGGCCGGTCTGGAGTCCGCCGTGGACGTCGGCCTGCGCTACCTCGTGTCGTGGCTCGGCGGCAACGGCGCGGCGGCGATCCACAACCTGATGGAGGACGCGGCGACCGCCGAGATCTCCCGTTCGCAGCTGTGGCAGTGGGTGCACAACGGGGTGGTGCTCAGCGACGGCACGCCCGTGACCGAGGACCTCGTGCGGGAGGTCCTGGCGCGCACCAGGGCGTCGCTGTCCGGCGAGCACGTCGACCTCGCGGCCGAGCTGTTCGAGCAGGTCGCGCTGTCCGAGGACTTCGCGGACTTCCTCACCGTCCCCGCCTACGCCCGGATCCCCTGACGTGGTGCGGACTTCGCTCGACGCGGTGGCGGTCCAGGCCGCCACCGCACGGCTGTCCGATGTGGAACGGGTGCTGCCGGACGGCCGCCAGCCCGTGCACACCTGCTACGTCCCGGCCTCGAAGGTGACGGAGGGCGTCGTCCGCGACTGGGGCGCGCAAGCGCTTGCCGCGCTGGAGGAACACCCCGACGCGCTGGCCGCGCTGCTGCCGGAGGACCTGGCCCCCGGGATCGCGGACCGGGTGCGGGCCAAGCTCGCCGCCGAGCCCGTCGAGGACCTGCGGATCGACTTCGAGGACGGCTACGGCGCGCCGGACGACGCCGTGGAGGACGCCGACGCCGAGCGCACGGCGCGGGTCGTGGCGGGCTGGCGGGACGACGGCGTGCTGCCGCCGTACGTCGGGCTGCGGATGAAGTCCTTCGACACCAGGGCGTTGCGCGACCGCGGCATCCGCACGCTGGACGTCTTCCTGACCGCGCTGGGCGATCCGCCCCCCGGCTTCGTCATCACCTTCCCCAAGGTGACGTCGGTCGACCAGGTCGAGGTGTTCGGCGAGGTGCTCGACCTCTTCGGGATCCCGCTGCGGTTCGAGATCCAGGTCGAGACCACCCAGTCGATCGTCGATCCAGGGGGCGGGCTGGCGATCCCGCGGTTCCTCGCGGCCGGTCGGGGTCGCGTGTCGGGGCTGCACTTCGGCACCTACGACTACACGGCGGGCTGCGGGCTCGGCGCGGCCCACCAGCACCTCGCGCACGGCGCGTGCGACTTCGCGCGCAACGTGATGCAGGTGTCGGCGGCCAACGCGGGGGTTCGGGTGTCCGACGGCTCGACGAACGTCCTGCCGGTCGGCGACGCCGTCGCGGAGGGCTGGCGCACCCACTACGGGCTCGTGCGGCGGTCGTTGGCGCACGGCTTCTACCAGGGCTGGGACCTGCACCCCGCGCAGCTCGTGACGCGGTACGCGGCCGTGCACGCGTTCTACCTGGAGGGCGTGGAGGCCGACGCTCGGAGGCTGAAGGCGTACGTGGACCGGGCGGGCGGCACCGTCCTGGACGAGCCCGCGACCGCTCAGGCGCTGTCGTCGTCGTTCCTGCGCGCGCTGGACTGCGGGGCGCTCGACGAGGCCGAGGTGCTGCGGGTGACGGGTGTGGGCGTCGAGGCCCTGCGGGGCCTGGCCAGCCGCGCGGTCTAGTGCCTGGTGAGGGCCCGGCTCACGGGGGCGCTGGGGACGACGCGCAGCGCCACCTCGCGGTCGGCGCAGACGGCCTGGGCGTAGCGGACGAGGTCGCGCGCGGCCTGGTCGCAGGCGAACACGGAGGAGAGGTCCAGGGTCAGCACGTCGACGTCCGGGCGGTCCGGCAGTTCGAAGAAGTCGGTGACCATGCGCTTGAAGTCCGGGGCCGTCGTGGCGTCCAGCGCGCCCGAAACGGTGATCACGGCTTCGTCGTCCAGGAACATCGTGACCGGCGAAAGCCCCCGTTTGACATCACTCATGTTTGCGAGAGTACGGCCTTTTCGTCATCTTGCTGTCACTGTCGGGTGCTCTGTGAGGCAAGAGATTCCGCCGATAGAGTGATCTGCGCCACTAAAGGATGAACGTAGCAGGTCAGGGGTGGCGACGACCCGCCGCCACCCCCTCGGAACCGCGCTAGAACGCGGGCAGCGTGTCCCAGGCGTGTCCGGCGTCGCGGGCGTCGTCGCGCAGCACCACGCCCTCGATGAGCCCGTACGGCCGGTCGGCCGCGTGGAACACCTCGTTGTCGTTCTCCAGCCCGAACGCGCTGAGGTCCACGGGGAAGTGGTGCTTGTTCGGCATGGACATCCGGACCTCGGCGACCTCGGGCCTGGCCTCCAGCACGGCCTCGCCCATCGCGTACAGCGTCTGCTGCAACGAGAGGCTGTGCTTCGTCGCGAACGTCCTCAGCAGCACCTCGCGGATCTCGGTGAAGCTCCCGGCCCAGTCGACGTCGGTGCCCAGGTAGCGCCACCGGGCCGTCACGGACGTGGCCAGGATGCGGTCGTCGGTCTCCTCCAGCGTCGTGTACGGGTCCTTCGGGTACCCGTGGAACTCCGACCCTGTCGACTTCAGCACCACGAGGTCGCGCAGCCCCGACACGACCCACGCGTCCGACCCCTCGACCGTCACGGCGGTGGTGCGCTTCTCGTTGCTCCCCTGGACGAACGAGTGGTCGTTCGCGTCGATCCGGTTCCACCCGTGCTCGTCCACGAGGACGCGGGCGCCGGTGATGGCCTCCTGCGTGGACACGAAGTGCCGTCCGAGCCGCAGCGCGAAGTCCTCGACCTCGCCGACCGGGGCCTGCTTGGCGAAGGCGTAGACGGTGTTCTTCTGCGTGTCCGTCGCGAGGACCTTGGAGTTGTCGCCCGTGTGGTGGGTGTCGGCGAGGTCGCCGCGCAGCGAGGTGCTGACCGTCAGGTCCCTGATGGTGTGGACGGACCCGTCGCGCGACACCGTGACGAGGCGGTTCTCCGCCTTCCCGTACTGGTTCGGCCCCAGGATGATGGCCATTGGTCAGCTCCCTCTGGTGATCGGTGGGCGCGTGGTCACGCGATGACCTTGCGCAGCCGCAGCGCGGCGATCTTGGCCAGTTCGCGGTTCACCACGCGGAGTTCGGTGGCGGGGTCGTTGTCCATCCGCGAGGCCAGGTCGTCGAGCATCTGCTCGCCGCTGAGCCCGGTCGCGCACACCAGGTAGATGTGGCCGAACCGCTCCTCGTAGGCGAGGTTCGCCGCCACGAGCCGGTCCGCGAGCGAGACGTCGACGCCGGACTGCTCCGCGGCCGACCACCGGGCGGACACCCCGTCGTGCCGGGCGCGCTCGCCGATGCGCGGGTGGCCCGCGATGGCGCCGAGGACCTCCTCGGGGTCGAGTTCGACCTCGGCCCGCGCCACGAGCGCCTCGACGTCCCGGTAGGGGCGGGCGGCCACGACGGCGTCGACCCAGCGCGGCACCGCGAGGCATTCGGTGAGCAGCGGTCGGAGGTCGTCCGCCGGTGCGGAGTTGAAGCCTGGCAGTCCCGACAAGGGCGTTTCCTTTTCTGTATAGCGGAATTCCTATTCCGCAGTGAGGGACGGTACGAGCGGTGTCGAGCGCTGTCAACAGTCTTGCGCTCTTCCGCAGCCGCCGCCTACGCTCTCGTTGTACGGAAATTAACTTCCGCATTGTGGAAGGAATGTCATGCGGTTCGACGTCAACCTCTCGATCCTGTTCACCGAGGTGCCGTTGCTCGACCGCCCGGCCGCCGCTCGCGCCGCCGGGTTCGACGCGGTGGAGTTCTGGTGGCCGTTCGCGAGCGCCCAGCCCGACGAGCGCGAGGTCGCGGAGTTCGTCGGCGCCGTCACCGCCGCGGGTGTGCGGCTCGTCGGCCTCAACTTCTTCGCGGGCGACCTGCCCGCGGGCGACCGCGGCGTGGTGTCGTGGCCCGGCCGCGAGGGCGAGTTCAAGGCGAGCGTGGACATCGCGGTCGGCATCGCCCGCGAGACGGGCTGCCGCGCGTTCAACGCCCTGTACGGCAACCGGCTTCCCGGCGTCGACCAGGGGGAGCAGGACGCGCTGGCGCTGCGCAACCTCGCGTTCGCCGCCGACGCCGCCGCCGCGATCGACGCGACCGTGCTGCTCGAACCGGTCAGCGCGATCCCGGCCTACCCGCTGCTCACGGCGGCCGACGCGCTCGCCGTCGTCGACCGGCTCGGCAAGCCCAACGTGGCCCTGCTGGCCGACCTGTACCACCTCGCCGTCAACGGCGACGACCTCGACGCCGTGGTCACCGAGCACGTGGCGCGGATCGGCCACGTGCAGATCGCGGACGCCCCCGGCCGGGGCGAACCGGGTTCCGGCGACCTGGAGCTGGAGCGGTACCTCGCCCAGCTCGAATCGAACGGCTACCAGGGGTTCGTCGGCGCGGAGTACAAGCCCACCGGCCCCAGCGCCGCCAGCTTCGGCTGGCTGACCAGGGAGGAAGACCTGTGACCACCATCGGGTTCATCGGGCTCGGCGTCATGGGCTCGCCCATGTCCGGGCACCTCGTCGCGGCGGGGCACCGGGTGACCGGCTTCGACCTCGACGCGGGTTCCGTCGCGAAGCTCGTCGAGGCGGGCGGCACGGCGGCGACGAGCGTCGCGGACGCGGTGTCCGGCGCCGACGTCGTGATCACCATGCTGCCGAACCACCCGCAGGTCGAGGACGTCGTCCTCGGCGAGGGCGGGGTGCTGGGGCTCGCGGCGTCCGGGACGCTGCTCGTCGACATGAGCACGATCCGGCCGGAGACCTCGGTCGCCGTGGCGGAAGCCGCCGCCCCCAAGGGGATCCGGGTGCTGGACGCGCCCGTGTCCGGCGGCGAGGCCGGGGCCAGGCAGGCCTCGCTGTCCATCATGGTCGGCGGCGGGGAGGCGGACTTCGCCGCCGCGCGGCCCGTGCTCGACGTGCTCGGCAAGACCGTCGTCCACGTCGGACCGCACGGCGCGGGCCAGGTCGTCAAAGCGGCCAACCAGCTCGTGGTCGGCGGCGTCTACGCGCTCGTCGCGGAGGCCATCGTGCTGCTGGAGGCGTCCGGTGTGGACGCGAAGGCGGGCCTCGACGTGCTCGCGGGCGGCCTGGCCGCCAACCGGATCCTGGACCTCAAGCGGGAGAGCATGATCGCCCGCGAGTTCGCGCCCGGCTTCCGGATCGACCTGCACCACAAGGACATGGGCATCGCGCTGGCCGCGGCCAGGCAGGTCGACGTCGCGCTTCCGGTGACGGGGCTGATCGCCCAGCTCGTCGCGGCGGGACGGGCGCAGGGCTACGGCTCGCTCGACCACTCCGCCCTGCTCAAGGTCGTCGAGAACCTCTCCGGGAGGGCGTGATGCCGAAGATCCCCGTCATGCAGGCCGTCGTGGAGGTCCTCAAGTCCGAGGGCGTCGACACCGTGTTCGGCTGCCCCGGTGCCGCGATCCTGCCGTTCTACCAGGCGATGGAGATCGACGGCACGATCGAGCACCTCATCGTGCGGCACGAGGAGGGCGCGACCCACATGGCCGACGGCTGGTCGCGCACGACCGGCGACGTCGGTGTCGCGATCGGCACGTCCGGTCCCGCAGGCACCAACATGATCACCGGCCTGTACACCGCGCGGGCCGACTCCGTGCCGATCCTCTGCGTCACCGGCCAGGCCGTCTCCACGAAGCTGCACCAGGAGGCGTTCCAGGCCGTCGACATCGTCGAGATCGCCAAGCCGGTCACCAAGTGGGCCGTGCAGGTGAAGGAGGCCGCGCAGGCACCGTGGATCTTCCGCGAGGCCTTCCGGATCGCCCGGTCCGGCCGTCCGGGGCCGGTGCTCATCGACCTGCCGCTGGACGTGCAGAAGCAGGAGATCGAGTGGGACTCCGCGATCGACGCGCCGCTGCCCGTGACGAGGGCGGTGCCGCACGGACCACGGGTCGAGCGGGCGCTGGACCTGCTGCTGGCCGCGGAGAGGCCGCTGCTGCTCGCGGGCGGCGGCGTGATCCTCGGTGAGGCGCACGAGGAGCTGCTGGAGCTGGCCGAGTACCTCCAGGTGCCGGTCCAGGCGACCCTGATGGGCAAGGGCGCGGTCGACGAGGACCACCCGCTGTACGCGGGAATGACCGGCATCCAGACCTCGCAGCGCTACGGCAACGCGTCGTTCCTGGAGTCGGACCTGGTGCTGGCGCTGGGAGCCCGCTTCGGCGACCGGCACACCGGCGACCTCGCGACCTACCGGGGCTCGCGGACGTTCATCCACGTGGACTCCGAGCCGACGCAGATCGGCCGCGTCTTCGGCCCGGACCTCGGGATCGTGGCCGACACCAAGCTGTTCCTGCGCGCGATCATCGACCTCGCCCGCTCGCGGGACGCCGGTCGCGGGGCGGGGGAGTGGGTCGCGCGGGTCCAGGAGCTGAAGGCGACCCTGACCCGGCGCGAGGACTTCGCGGACGTCCCGGTCAAGGCGCCCAGGGTGTTCAAGGAGATCAACGAGTTCTACGGCCCCGACACCTACTTCGTGACCGCGATCGGGCTCTACCAGATCTGGTCCGGGCAGCACCAGAAGGCGCACAAGCCCCGCCACTACCAGGTGTGCGGCCAGGCGGGCCCGCTCGGCTGGGAGATCCCGGCGGCCATCGGCGTGAAGAAGGCGTTGAAGCACACCGACCCCGGAGCCGAGGTCGTCGGGATCGTCGGCGACTACTCGTTCCAGTTCCTGGTCGAGGAACTCGCCGTCGGAGCCCAGTACGACGTGCCGTTCGTGCTGATCATGCTGAACAACGAGTACCTGGGCCTGATCCGGATGGCCGAGGACCACGGCGGCTACGACATGGAGTACGAGGTCGACATCCACTACGACGTCAACGGGTCGGACAACGTCAAGATCATGGAGGCCTACGGCTGCTCCGGCGTCCGGGTCACCGAGCCGGACCGCATCCGCGAGTCCCTGGAGTGGGCCCGCGAGGAGGCCGACCGGACCAGCCGACCGGTCCTCGTCGAGATCATGATCGAACGCGAGGGCAACACCGCCAACGGCGTGTCCATCGCGGCGGTGCGCGAGTTCGAGCCGGTGCCGTGACGGGTCACGTCCTGGTCGCGCCCGACAAGTTCAAGGGGTCGCTCACCGCCCCGCGGGTCGCCGCCGCCGTGGCGCGCGGCCTGCGGGAGGCGGTCCCCGGCCTGGACGTGCGCTGCCTGCCGGTGGCCGACGGCGGTGACGGCACGGTCGACGCCGCCGTCGCCGCCGGGTTCACCCGCGTGGGCCGGTGGGTGACCGGCCCGGTCGGCACACCCGTCGCCGCCTCGTTCGCGGTGCGCGGTGGCACGGCCGTCGTGGAGGTCGCGGCGGCGTCCGGCCTGGCCGGGCTGCGCCCGTTGGCCCCGTTGACGGCCACCAGTCGCGGCACCGGCGAACTGGTGCGCGGCGCGCTCGACGTCGGCTGCACCCGGATCGTGCTCGGCGTCGGCGGCAGCGCGTGCACCGACGGCGGGCGCGGGATGCTGGAAGCGTTGGAGGGCGAGGACTTCGCTGACATCGACGTGGTGCTGGCCAGTGACGTGGACAACCCGCTGCTCGGCCCGGACGGCGCGGCGGCGGTGTACGGGCCCCAGAAGGGCGCGTCACCCGCCGACGTCGAGGTGCTGGAGGAGCGGCTGCGCGCGTGGGCCGACGAGATCGGCCACGAGTTCGCCGACACCCCCGGCGCGGGCGCGGCGGGCGGCATCGGCTTCGCCGCCCTCGCGCTGCTGGGCGCACGGCGACGGCCGGGCATCGAGGTGGTGCTCGACCTGATCGGCTTCGCCGACGCGCTGCCCGGCGCCCGGCTGGTGATCACCGGCGAGGGGTCGCTGGACGCCCAGACCCGGCACGGCAAGGCGCCCGCGGGCGTCGCGGCGGCGTCCGGGGGAGTGCCCGTGGTGGCCGTGGCGGGCCGGTGCACGGTCGACCCGGCCGAGATCGGCCTGAGGTCCGCCTACGCGCTGCTGGACGTCGAACCGGACGTGACCCGCTGCCTCGCCGACGCCGAGCGGCTGCTGGCCGGACTTGCCGGTCGCATCGCGGGTGACTGGCTGGAAGAGTGAGCCGCATGACCTTCGACCTGGTGTTCCGCGCTCGCAGAGTGGTCACGCCGGACGGCGAGATCGCGGGCGCCGTCGGTGTGCGGGACGGTCGCGTGGCCGCGATCGAACCCTCGCTCGACGGCGACCGCGTGATCACCCTCGCCGACGACGAGGTGCTGCTGCCGGGGCTCGTGGACACGCACGTGCACGTCAACGACCCCGGCCGCAGCGAGTGGGAGGGCTTCGAGACCGCGACCCTGGCCGCCGCGGCCGGTGGCGTGACGACGATCGTCGACATGCCGCTCAACAGCCTGCCGCCGACGGTCGACGTGGCAGCGCTGGAGGTCAAGCGCGAGACGGCGCGGGGCCGCGTGCACACCGACGTCGGCTTCTGGGGCGGCATCATCCCCGGCAACCTCCCCGACCTGCGCGGACTGCACGACGCGGGCGTGTTCGGCTTCAAGTGCTTCCTGCTGCACTCCGGTGTGGACGAGTTCCCGCAGGTCCAGCCCGCCGAGTTCAGCGCGGCACTGGAGGAGCTGGGGTCGTTCGACGCGTTGGCGATCGTGCACGCGGAGGACGCGCACACGGTCACCGACTCGCCGCCCGACTACGCCGGGTTCCTCGCGTCCCGGCCGCCGTCGGCCGAGACGATCGCGATCGAGCAGGTGGTCGAGACCGCGCGGCGGACGGGGGCGCGGGCGCACGTCCTGCACCTGTCCAACGCAGGCGCGCTACCGGTCATCGCCGCCGCCAAGCGCGACGGCGTCCGGATCACCGTGGAGACCTGCCCGCACTACCTGACGTTCACCGCCGAGGAGATCGGCGACGGCGCCACGCAGTTCAAGTGCTGCCCGCCGATCCGCGAGGCCGCCAACCGCGAGGGCCTGTGGCGCGGGCTGGCCGACGGCACGATCGACCTGGTCGCCAGCGACCACTCGCCGTGCACGCCCGAGCTGAAGGCGGGCGACTTCGCCACCGCGTGGGGCGGCATCGCGAGCCTCCAGCTCGGCCTGCCCGCCGTGTGGACCCAGGCCAGGCAGCGGGGCCACGCGCTGACCGACGTGGTGCGGTGGATGGCGTCGAACCCGGCCGACCAGGTGGGCCTGGCGCACAAGGGCCGCGTCGCGGTCGGCGGGGACGCCGACCTCTGCGCGTTCGCGCCCGACGACGCGTTCGTCGTCGACCGCGAGCAGCTGCGCCACCGCAACCCCGTCACCCCCTACCACGGCCGCCCGCTCGCGGGCGTCGTGCGGCGGACGTGGCTGCGCGGCCGGGAGATCACCGGAACCGAACCGTTCGGACGGTTGCTGACCAGAGGAGACGCATGAGCGAAGTGCCCGGCTGGACGAGGCTCCCCGACCTGGCTTCCCGCGCGGTCGGCGGCAGCGTGGTGTGGGCGAACGACGAGTTCTTCGCCGAGCGCGAGAACCTGATCAGGCCACCGGAGCCCGTCTACCAGACCTACACGTTCGGTCACAAGGGCCAGGTCTACGACGGCTGGGAGACGCGGCGGCGCAGGACGCCGGGCAACGACCAGGCGGTCGTGCGGCTCGGCCTGCCGGGTGTCGTGCGCGGCGTGGTCGTCGACACGGCGTTCTTCACCGGCAACTACCCGCCGCACGCGTCCGTGGAGGCCACCTCGGTCGAGGGCTACCCGTCACCGGAGGAGCTGGCGGCGGCCGAGTGGGAGGAGCTGGTGCCCAAGTCGCCGCTGGGCGGGGACCGCAAGCACTTCTTCGACGTGTCGGTGGAACGCCGGTACACGCACGTGCGGCTGACCATGCACCCGGACGGCGGCGTGGCCCGGCTGCGGGTGTTCGGCGACCCCGTCGTCGATCCCAGGCTCCTCGTCGCCGGGGCGGTGGACCTGGCCGCGCTGGAGAACGGCGCCACGGTCACGGACTGCTCCAACCTGTTCTACAGCTCGCCGAACAACCTGATCGCCCCCGGCCGGGCGAGCCTGATGGGCGAGGGCTGGGAGACCGCGCGCCGCCGCGACGACGGCAACGACTGGGTCGCCGTGAAGCTCGCCGAGGCGGGCACGGTCACGATGGCGGAGCTGGACACCAGCCACTTCAAGGGGAACGCGCCCGGCTGGGCGTCCGTGGCGGGCCGCGACGTCCGCAAGGACCCCGACGCGTGGTTCGAACTGCTGCCGAGGACGCGGCTCCAGCCGGACACCCGGCACCGCTTCCGGCTGCCGGGCGACGTCGAGGTCACGCACGCGCGGCTGGACATCTTCCCCGACGGCGGCATGGCGAGGCTGCGGCTCTTCGGGGCGCTCACCCCGAGCGGCCACGAGGCCCTGACGCGGCGGTGGCTCGACCTCCTGCCCCCGGCGCACGCGAGGATCGTCGGGGGCTGACCCGCTCGCCTCCGGGTGGTCCGCCGCGGACGTCGCGACGATCGTCGTTCGCGCCCACGACCCGTTCCCGCTGGGTGGAGGCGCTCGCGCCGGGCGCCTCCACCTGCGACGACAGGTCGTTCCCCGCACGGGCGGGTGGCGTGCGCCCGGAGCGTTCGCGGCCAATTGACACGCCTCCGTCACCCCGGGGGCTGACCTCCCAGTGCGACTCCAGTCGGTTGTGCGGCCGTCTTCCCCGCTGCGAGCCTCGGTCCGTCCGCCGGTCCTCCGGCGGACGGACAGGACCTAGGGAGGAACCTGTGCGACTGATCACCAGGGCGTTCGGCGCCGTGATCACCAGTGGGAGCCTGCTCGTCGGAGCGGGGTTGGCGGGAGCGGCCCCGCCGGAGCAGGCCGGTGTCGACACGCTCGGGGTCGTGGGGTCGATCGCGTGGGCTCCCTGCGAAACCGGGGCGCCCGAGGGCGTCGAGTGCGGCACGCTCAGCCTGCCGATCGACTGGAACGAGCCGCGAGGCGAGAAGTTCGACCTCGCCGTCGCCCGCCGCAAGGCGACCGACCCGGCCAAGCGCGTCGGCATCATGCTGATCAACCCCGGTGGTCCCGGCGGTTCCGGCGTGAGCGCCGCCTACGACGCGAACACCTACTTCAGCCCCGAGGTCCAGGCGAGCTTCGACATCATCGGCTTCGACCCGCGGGGGGTCGCCCGCAGCCAGCCCGTGCGGTGCTCGGTGGACCTGCTGAACGCGCAGCCGTCGCTGTTCCCGACGAACCAGGCCGAGTTCGACCGGCTCAAGGAGTACAACCGGGACCTGGCGGACGACTGCCGGGCCCGGAGCGGCCCGATCTTCGACCACGCCGACACGATCGCCGTCACCAACGACATGGACGCCATCCGGCACTCCCTGGGCGAGCGGAAGCTCAACTACTACGGCATCTCCTACGGCACGCTCATGGGCCAGCAGTACGCCGAGCGCTTCGGCCACCGCATCCGCGCCATGGTGATCGACAGCAACATGGACCACAGCCTCGACGTGAAGGCCTTCCACGCCACCGAGGCCGCGACCGCCGAGGACTCGTTCGTCGAGTTCGTGGAGTGGTGCGACCGCACGGCGGACTGCGCGCTGCACGGTCGTGACGTCTCCGCCTACTGGTACGACCTGCTGGCGAGGGCCGAGCGCGGCGAGCTGGGGGATCCCGACGACCCGACCGTTCCGGTCAGCGCCGAGACCCTCACCAGCTTCGCGTTCAGCATGGGCTACGGCCCGAGCTGGTACTACATGGCGGACTGGTTGAACCGCATCGGAGCCACCACCCCGCCGCCCGCCTCCGCCGCCACCGCCTCCGCGGACGAGGTCGCGCGGAACCCGTTCCAGGCCGTCTTCTGCCAGGACTTCCAGTACCGGGTGAAGAACGTCCGCGAGTTCGAGGGCCTCGTCGCCGAGGCCCGGCGCCTGGCCCCGCACGTGCGCGGCAGTTCGCTGGGCCACTACGCCGTGGCGAGCTGCGTCGGGTACCCGGCCAAGGCCAACAACCCGCAGCACAGGCTGCGCATCACCACCGCCCCGAAGATCCTCATGCTCAACGCGCTGCACGACCCGGCCACCGCCTACGCGTGGGCCGACAACGCGCACGAGCAGAGCAGGGACAAGACCGTGCTGCTCACCTACGAGGGCTGGGGCCACGGCGTCTACCAGCGCTCGGACTGCACGAAGGGCGCCACCGACGGCTACCTGATCAACCTCACCGTCCCGCGCGACGGCACCCGGTGCGCCGCGGTGGAGCCGCAGTCGGGCCCGACGGCGCTCGACGCCGCCGCGTCCACCCTGCCCGCGGGCCCGAAGCCGGGTCTGCCGGGCTGGCAGCGCTGACCTGACGGGGTGGGGTGCCGACCGCGTTCGGCACCCCACCTCCGCGGGCGGGATCGATCCGGTGACCTCGAACGGGCAACTGGTGCTCAACGGCGACCCCTGACGGGGACGGGCCACGTGCTCGCGGCGGGCAACCCGTGCGGGCCGGTCCGAGACCCGCAACGCCGTTGCGTCGGGTGTTCGCCAAGGTCGTGAGGCCCGATCGAGACGCTCGCGAAGCACCTGAACAGATCAACGTCACCAGCGCACAGTCACGTCCGGAAATCCAGGATCGTGACCGCAACTTGTCCGATAAACCGCCGGAAACCTATCCGTAACACCAGGCGTCGCACAGTTCACCTGCGCGAAACCTCGGGCGCAACCAGGCGAAACAGGACACTTCGATGCTCCCTGCAACCGACATGCAGTGGAGGTCGACGTGGATACAGGGGACACCGCCTGGGTGCTGACCAGTGCCGCACTGGTGCTGTTGATGACACCGGGACTCGCCTTCTTCTACGGAGGTATGGTCCGTTCGAAGAGTGTGCTCAACATGATGATGATGAGCCTGGGCGCCATGGGCGTCGTGGGTGTCCTCTGGGTGCTGTTCGGGTACTCCACGGCATTCGGCTCCGACGTCGGTGGCGGTCTCGTCGGCAAACCGTTCGAGTTCTTCGCGCTCGACGGCCTGCTGGGCAAGGAATCGCTGTTCGGCACCATCCCGAGCACCGTGTTCGTCGCCTTCCAGGCGATGTTCGCGATCATCACGGTGGCGCTGATCTCCGGTGCCATCGCCGACCGCGCCCGCTTCGGCCCGTGGCTGCTCTTCGCGGGCCTGTGGGCCACGGTCGTGTACTTCCCGGTCGCGCACTGGGTGTTCGACTTCGACGTCAAGGACGCCGACGGCAACGTGACGAGCGCGGGCGGCTGGATCGCCAACAAGCTCCTCGCGATCGACTTCGCCGGTGGCACGGCCGTCCACATCAACGCCGGTGCCGCCGGTCTCGCGCTGGCCATCGTGCTGGGCAAGCGCGTCGGCTGGCCCAAGGACCGGATGAAGCCGCACAGCCTCCCGCTGGTCGTGCTCGGCGCCGGTCTCCTGTGGTTCGGCTGGTTCGGCTTCAACGCGGGCTCCGCGCTGGGCGCCAACGCCACCGCCGGTGTCACCTTCATCAACACCACCGTCGCCACCTGCGCCGCCATGCTCGCCTGGCTGCTGGTGGAGCGGATCCGCGACGGCCACGCCACGACCCTGGGCGCCGCGTCCGGTGTCGTCGCCGGTCTCGTCGCCATCACCCCCGCGTGCTCCTCGGTCACGCCGCTCGGCGCCATCGCGGTCGGCGCGATCACCGGCGCGCTCTGCGCACTGGCGGTCAGCCTCAAGTTCCGCTTCGGCTTCGACGACTCGCTCGACGTCGTCGGCGTGCACCTCGTCGGTGGTCTGTCCGGCACCATCCTGATCGGCTTCTTCGCCAGCTCCGCCGCTCCGGCGGGCATCGACGGGCTGTTCTACGGCGGCGGTGTCGACCAGCTCTGGCGCCAGGCGGTCGGCGCGGTCGCCGTGCTGCTCTACTCCTTCGTCCTGAGCCTGGCCCTCGGTTACCTGGTCAAGTTCACCGTCGGCTTCCGGGCCGACGAGGAGGCCGAGGTCGCGGGTGTCGACGAGGCCGAGCACGCCGAGACGGCCTACGAGTTCGGCGGCTTCACCGGTTCGCGTGGAGCCGGCAAGGTCAGTGCGGCCGCGGGTGCGTCCGCGGTCCTCGAGGGGAGCAAGTCGTGAAGCTGGTCACCGCCATCATCAAGCCGTTCACCCTCGACGACGTCAAGGCCTCGCTGGAGCAGCTCGGCGTGCTCGGCATGACGGTCAGCGAGGTCCAGGGCTACGGCAGGCAGAAGGGCCACACCGAGGTCTACCGCGGCGCCGAGTACGCCGTCGACTTCGTGCCCAAGCTCCGCATCGAGGTCCTGATCGACGACACCGCCGTGGAGAAGGTCCTGGACGCGGTCGTCGAGGCCGCCCGCACCGGCAAGATCGGTGACGGCAAGGTCTGGGTCACGCCGGTCGAGACGGTCATCCGGGTCCGCACGGGGGAGCGCGGGTCGGACGCTCTGTGACGCGATGAAGTTCGAGACGGGGCATGCGGGAGCGTCATCCGCATGCCCCGTCCGGCCTATTTACGGGGAATGAGGCCTGATGGACGGCGTCTCGGCCGAGGCGAACGCTGGTTCGGAGATCGTGACCGCTGACGACCTGGTGAAGGCCCGCGACAGACTGCTGGCACCCGGTCGCAAGCGGCTGACCGGAGAACTCCTCCGTGAAGCACTGGTCGACCTGCACGAGTTCTGGCTGACCGCGCACGCCGCGAGCGCCGGGGTCGCGGGCTCCGGCATGGCGCTGGTCGCCGTCGGCGGTCTCGGGAGACGGGAGCTCGTGCCGTACTCGGACCTCGACCTGGTCCTCGTCCACAACGGGCACAAGGGGATCGACGCGGTCGCCGACAAGCTCTGGTACCCGCTGTGGAACTCCGGCGTCGGCCTCGACCACTCGGTCCGCACGGTCGGCGAAGGCCTCCGGGTCGCCGCGGGCGACCTGCGGACCGCGCTCGGGCTGCTCGACGTGCGCCACCTCGCGGGTGACCCCGAGGTGTCCCAACGGCTCGCGGACAGCGCGCGCCAGGCGTGGCGCTCGAACGTCCGCACCCGGCTCGACGAGATGAGCGAGTCCGCGCAGCGCCGGTGGGCGCGCAGCGGGGAGATCGCGCACCGCGTCGAACCGGACCTCAAGCACGGCCGCGGCGGTCTGCGCGACGTCACGCTGCTCGACGCCCTGTCCGTCGCCCAGCTCACCGACCGCGCCTCCGTCGAGGTCAACGACGCCCGCAGGCTCCTGCTGGACGTGCGGACCGAGCTGCGCCGCGTGGCCCGCAAGCCGCGGGACGTGCTGCGCGCCCAGGACGGCGACGAGGTCGCCTCCGCGCTCGGCCTGACCGACCGGTTCGCCCTCGCCCGCGCGCTGTCGTCGGCGGCCCGCACGGTCGTCTACGCGGTGGACGTGGCCATGCGCACCGCCCGCGCCGCCGCGCCGAAGCGCGGCCTCGGGGCGTTCGCCAGGTCGCCGCTGCGCCGCTCGCCCGCCCGCCGTCCGCTGGACGAGGGCGTGGTGCTGCACGGCACCGAGGTCGCGCTGGCCCGCGACGCCATGCCGAACCGCGATCCCGCGCTGCTGCTGCGGGTCGCGACGGCCGCCGCGCGCAGCAAGCACCCGATCGCCGCGGGCACGCTGTCGCGGCTCGCGGACTCCGCTCCGGAGCTGCGCCAGCCGTGGCCGCGGGAAGCCCGCGAGGAGCTGCTGGCGCTGCTGGGCAGCGGATCGGGGCTCATCGACGTGGTGGAGGCGCTGGACCGCACCGGGCTGTGGGGCAGGCTCTTCCCCGAGTGGGGCGCGGTGCGCGACCTGCCGCCGCGCGACGCCGCGCACATGTGGACGGTCGACCGGCACCTCGTGCAGGCCACGGCCCACGCCGCGCGGCTGGCGACCACGGTGTCGCGGCCGGACCTGCTGCTGCTCGGCGCGCTCGTGCACGACATCGGCAAGGGGCGGCAGGCCGACCACTCCGAGGTCGGCGCCGCGCTCGCGACCCAGATCGGCGAACGCCTCGGCCTGTGGCCGCACGACGTGGACACGCTGGCCGCGATGGTCCGCCACCACCTGCTGCTGCCGCACACCGCGACCCGCCGCGACGTCGAGGACGACGCGACCGTGCACCGCGTGGTCGACACCCTCGGCGGCGACCCGGTGCTGCTGGAGCTGCTGCACGCGCTGGCGGAGGCCGACTCGCTGGCCACCGGCCCCGGCGTGTGGACCGACTGGAAGGCCTCGCTCATCGCCGACCTGGTGCGGCGCTGCCGGACCGCGATGGCGGGCGACCCGCTGCCCGCCCCGGAACCGCTGGACCCGGAGCAGCTCGACCTGGCGGTGCGGGTCGCCGGGACGGGCAGACCGGACGTGCTGATCAGCCCGGTCGACGGCGCGGCGCTCGTCACGATGGTCGCGCCTGACCGGCCGGGTGTGCTCTCGCGGGCCGCGGGCGTCCTGGCGCTCAACTCCCTGGAGGTGCACGCGGCCACGCTGCGGGCGCACGAGGGTGCCGCGGTCGACGTGTTCACCGTGTCGCCGAGGTTCGGGTCGCTGCCGGACGCCTCCCTGCTGCGCGAGCAGTTCTCCAGGGCGGTGGACGGGTCGCTGCCGCTGGCGGACAAGCTCGCCGCCAAGGAGCGCGACTACGGCGGCCCGCCGCAGGACCCGCCACCCGCCAGGACGCTGTGGTTCGACGACGAGTCGACCGGCGCCGTCGTGCTGGAACTGCGCGCGGCGGACCGGATCGGGCTGCTGCACCACGTGGCGGACGCGCTGGAGCAGTGCGGCGTCGACATCCGCTGGGCCCGCGTCGCCACGCTCGGCGGCACGGTCGTGGACTCGTTCAGCCTGACCACCGACGGCGGCGCCGTGGACGGCGCGCTGCGCGGGAAGATCGAACGGCTGGTGCTCGCGGCCTCCCGGTGAAGTTGCGTAGTTCTGCGCACAACCGATCCGGGTGCTCACGCTCCCGGCCCCCCTCCGGTCCGGGCAGGCTCGTGCCCGTGGCCCGAGGGGGTGGGTCGCGGGTGGGGAGGCGGCCCGTCGAGGGGTCGGGCCGCCCCCCAACTTCGGATGAACCGGACTAGCAGGACGAACGTCCTCCTACTATGGAGTTGATGACTGCCGTCGCGGTTCGGCCACGTTCCCTCGTTGTCCTGGCCGGTTTGCCGGGGGCGGGCAAGAGCACCTTGTTGGCGCGCCTCGAATCGGGGGACGCGCCCGTGGTGGTGCTCGACTCCGATCAGGTGCGGGCCCGCCTGCGCGCTTCGTTCCCGGCTGACCTGCCCTACCGCTACTACCGCCCCCTGGTGCACCTGGTGCACCGGATGAGGGTCCTGCTGTTCGCCATCGGCGGCACCGGTCTCCTGGTCGTGCACGAACCGTCGACCAGGCCCACGACCAGGGCTTGGCTCGTCCTGATCGGGATGCTCACGGGCCGCCACCGGCAGTTCCTCTGGCTCGACGCGACCCCGGAGCAGGCCATGGCGGGCCAGGTCGAACGCGGGAGGCTCGTGCGCGGCGGCTCGTTCGCCCGGCACGTCCGCCGCGCCGCCTGGCTGCGCGACCGGTTCGCCGAGGGCTGGGTGCCGAGGGGGTGGCACGGGATGACCGTGCTGACCCGCCGGGACCGGGTGCGGCTGTCCGTGACACCCGACTGATCCGGGGCGGCTACGCTGGTCGGTGCTCCATCCGACGACGTGCGAGGTCTGGCGGCACCGTGTTCAACACCCTTTCCGACCGGCTCACCTCGGTCCTGCAGAACCTGCGGGGCAAGGGGCGGCTGTCCGAAGCCGACATCGACGCCACCTGTCGCGAGATCAGGGTGGCGCTGCTGGAGGCCGACGTCGCGCTGCTCGTGGTGCGGACGTTCATCGCGAAGATCAAGGAACGCGCCAAGGGCGCTGAGGTCTCCGGCGCGCTGAACCCGGCCCAGCAGGTCATCAAGATCGTCAACGAAGAGCTGATCGGGATCCTCGGCGGTGAGACCCGCAGGCTCAACCTGGCGAAGAACCCGCCGACCGTGATCATGCTCGCCGGCCTCCAGGGCGCGGGCAAGACGACCCTCGCGGGCAAGCTCGCGAGGTGGCTGAAGACGCAGGGCCACACGCCGATGCTCGTCGCGTGCGACCTCCAGCGCCCGAACGCGGTCAACCAGCTCCAGGTCGTCGGCGAGCGCGCGGGCGTGCCCGTGTACGCCCCCGAGCCGGGCAACGGCGTGGGCGACCCGGTCGACGTCGCCCGTCGCGGCATCGAGGAGGCGCGGCGCGCGCAGCACGACGTCGTGCTCGTCGACACCGCGGGCCGCCTCGGCGTCGACGCCGAGCTGATGCAGCAGGCCAAGGACATCCGCGAGGCCGTGCAGCCCGAGGAGGTCCTGTTCGTCGTCGACGCGATGATCGGTCAGGACGCGGTCAACACCGCCCAGGCCTTCGCCGACGGCGTCGGCTTCACCGGCGTCGTGCTGACGAAGCTCGACGGCGACGCCCGCGGTGGTGCCGCGCTGAGCGTCCGCGAGGTCACCGGCCAGCCGATCCTGTTCGCGTCGAACGGCGAGAAGCTGGAGGACTTCGACGTCTTCCACCCCGACCGGATGGCGAGCCGCATCCTCGGGATGGGCGACGTGCTGACCCTGATCGAGCAGGCCGAGCAGGCCTTCGACCAGGAGAAGGCCGAGGTCGCCGCGCAGAAGATGGGGTCCGGCCAGCTCACGCTGGAGGACTTCCTTGAGCAGATGCTCGCCATCCGCAAGATGGGGCCCATCGCGAACCTGCTGGGCATGCTGCCCGGCGCGGGCCAGATGAAGGACCAGCTCGCGATGCTGGACGAGAAGCACCTCGACCGCGTGCAGGCCATCATCCGCGGCATGACGCCCGCCGAGCGCGACGACCCGAAGATCATCAACGCCTCCCGCCGCCTGCGCATCGCGAACGGCTCCGGCGTGAAGGTCAGCGACGTCAACGACCTCGTCAACCGCTTCTTCGACGCCCGCAAGATGATGTCGCAGATGGCGGGCCGCTTCGGGATGCCCGGCAGCGGTGGCGGCAAGAGCAACCGCAAGGGCAAGAAGGGGAAGAAGGGGAAGGGCAGCGGTCGCGGCCCGACCCAGCCGAAGATCAAGGGCGGTTTCCCCGGCATGTTCCCCGGTGGCATGCCCGGCATGCCGCCCGGCGCCGGTGGCGCTCCCGAGCTGCCCCCCGGCCTCGGTGGCCTGAACGACCTGCCGCCGGGCTTCGACCCGTCGAAGTTCAAGTTCGACAAGTGACGGTGGCCTGCGCATGAGCGGCATGCACCTGCGCGGCGTCGTCCTGCCGGACGGCGACCAGCGCGACCTGTGGGTGGTGAACGGGCGCATCCGGACCCGCGAGGTTCCGGGTGCGCGCACCGTCGTGGACGGCGGCTACCTGCTGCCGGGCCTCGTGGACGCGCACTGCCACGTGGGCATCGGCCCGAAGGGGCCGGTCGACCTGGTCGAGGCGGCGCGGCAGGCGGAGGTCGACCGCGACGCGGGCACCCTCCTGCTCCGCGACTGCGGCGCCCCGCTGGACACCCGTCCGCTCCAGGAGCGGCTGGACCTGCCCAGGATCATCCGCGCCGGGCGGCACCTGTCCCGCCCGAAGCGCTACGTCCCGTACCTCGGCGCGGACGTCGAGGACCCGGCCGACCTGCCCGCCGCCGTGGCGGAGCAGGTCGCCTACGGCGACGGCTGGGTGAAGCTCGTCGGCGACTGGATCGACCGCGGCGTGGGCGACCTGGCCCCGCTCTGGTCGGACGACGTGCTCACCGAGGCGATCAAGGTCGCCCACGAGGGCGGGGCGCGCGTCACGGCCCACGTCTTCGGCGAGGACGCCCTCCCCGGTCTGCTCCGGGCGGGCATCGACTGCATCGAGCACGGCACCGGGCTCACCGACGACACCATCGCGCTGATGGCCGAGCGCGGCACGGCGCTGGTGCCGACCCTGGTGAACGTCGAGACGTTCCCCGGCATCGCGGACAGCGCGACCAGGTACCCCGTCTACGCGTCCCACATGCGCTCCCTGCACGCCGGGGTGGCCACCACGGTCGCCAAGGCGATCGAGGCGGGCGTCCCGGTCTACGCGGGCACGGACGCGGGCGGCGGCATCGCCCACGGCCTCATCGTGGACGAGGTGGAGGCCCTCCACCGCGTCGGCATGACGGCGGAGCGGGCCATCGCGGCCGCCTCCTGGTCGGCCCGCGAGTGGCTGGGCCACCCCAGCCTCACCGAGGGCTCGGCCGCGGACGTCGTCGTCTACGACGCCGACCCCCGCACCGACCTGGGGGTCCTGCGCCACCCCAAAATGATCATGCTTCGGGGTCGCGTCCACTAGCCGGGTGTTCGCCGGGGCGCCCGCCCCACCTCGACGGACACCACCCGCACCGCCGGGTGGCACCGAAGCGCCACCGGCGCGGAAGGCCTCCATCCGGGTTGTCCTGTTCGGCCCAGCGGTCAAGTCACCAGTACGTTCGTGCGGGTGGAGGAACCCAACCCCGAACGCGCGCACTGGGCGTTCGTCGCCTTCTTCACCGGCCTGGCCGGCTACTACCTGGCCACGCTCGCCGTCACCGCCCTCACCGCCGAGCGCTTCGAGCGGTTCGACGTCAGCAGCCCCCCTGTGCTGGGTCCGCTGCTGCTGCTCCTCTTCCTCCCCAACGTCCTGCTGGGCGCGGGCCCGGCCGCCATCTCCCGCTTCCGGGGCGACGGACCCGCGAAGGAGTTCGGCCTCAAACCGACCTGGCGGGACGTCAAGGTGGGCCTGGCGTGCGGCGGGCTCTCCCTGCTGGTGGCGTGGATCGTGGCGCTCCTCCTGCTCAGCGTCCGGCGGGACACCGCCGAGTCCAGGTCGGCCCTGGAGGACATCGGCCTGCTCTCCGGCGGCCGGTCGGTATGGCTCGCCGTGGCCGCCCTGTTCGTCTTCGCCGGAGCCCCGATCACCGAGGAGCTGCTCACCAGGGGAGCCCTCTGGAGGGCCCTGGAGCACCACCGCGTCCCCCGCACCACGATCCTCGTCCTGACCGCGTTGATCTTCGCCTTCCTGCACGAGGAGTCCTGGCGCACGCTCGGCCTCTTCGCGCAGGGCATGGCGATCGGCGCCGCGCGGATGATCACCGGGCGCACCTCGTCGAGCATGGTGGCCCACGCCACGAATAACCTGCTACCAGCGGTGTACCTGTACGTGGGCGCCTCCTGATTAGGGTGATGACTCGTGAACCCACCGCTCGAACCCCCACCGCAGGGACTGCTGGCCAGCGTCCGCGCGGTGAGCCGGGAGCCCGAACCCGAACGGGAGGGGCAGCGCTGGGGCTTCGGCGCGTTCCTGCTCGTCGAGGCCGTCTTCATCCTCAGCGCGGTGTTCATCACCGCCATCGCCACCACGTCGGGGGCCGACCTCTCGACGTCGATGTCGTTCCTGCTGATCGGCTCGATGCTGCCGACGGTGCTGGCGGCGGTCGTCGCCGTCGTGATCACGTACGTGCGCGGCAACGGCCCGCTGATCGACCTCCGCCTCGGCTGGGACTGGGCCGACGTCAAGGTCGGCCTCAAGCTCGGCGCCCTCGGCATCCTGCTGACCTACGTGGCGGCGACGGTGTGGGCGCGGGTGGTGGGGGACAAGAACGCGACGTCCGCCATCGGCGAGCTGGTGGACGGCACCACGATGCCGGTGTCGGCGGCCGTCGTGATGTTCCTCTACGTCTGCTTCGTCGGCCCGGTCTGCGAGGAGCTGATCTACCGCGGCCTGCTGTGGGGGGCGATCGAGCGCCAGGGCTGGAGCCGCTGGGCCGCGTTCCTGCTCACCACGCTGATCTTCGCCGCCAGCCACCTCGAACCCCTGCGCACGTCGCTGCTGATCGTCGTCGCGCTGCCCATCGGCATCGCCAGGCTGATCACCCGCAGGCTCACCGCGAGCGTCGTGGCGCACGTGGTCAACAACTTCCTGCCGGGCCTGACGGTCCTGCTCATCGCACTCGGGGTGATGCCGTCGTGATCGACCTCAACAGCGACCTCGGCGAGGGGTTCGGCGTCTGGCGGCTCGGCGACGACGACGCGCTGCTCGCCGTCGTGACGAGCGCGAACGTCGCCTGCGGCTTCCACGCGGGCGACCCGTCGACCATGCGCCGGGTGTGCGCCGCGGCGGCGGAACGGGGGGTGGCGGTCGGCGCGCAGGTGTCCTACCGCGACCTCGCCGGGTTCGGCCGCCGCTTCATCGACGTCGACCCGGCCGAGCTGGCCGACGAGGTGCTCTACCAGGTCGGGGCGCTCGACGCGTGCGCGAGGGCGGCGGGCACGGCGGTCGCCTACGTCAAGCCGCACGGCGCCCTCTACAACGCGGCCGTGCACCACGGGGCGCAGGCCGCGGCCGTCGTCGACGGCGTGAAGGCGTTCGGCGCGCTGCCCGTGCTGGGGCTGCCCGGCTCGCGGCTGCTGGCCGCCGCCGAGGCCGCCGGGCTGCCCGCCGTGCCCGAGGCGTTCGCGGACCGCGGGTACACGCCCGAGGGCGCGCTGGTGTCGCGCCGCGAGCCTGGCGCGCTGCTCACGGGCACCGCGGCCGTCGTCGACCGGGCCGTGCGATTGGCCGAGCACGGCGAGATCGTGGCCGTCGACGGCACGGTCCTCAAGACCGGCGCGGAATCGCTCTGCCTGCACGGGGACACGCCGGGAGCGGTCGCCCACGCCCGCGCGGTGCGGGACGCGCTGACCTCCGCCGGGGTGAAAATCGCACCTTTCACCCGGCCGATTCGGACCTGAGCGGGGCCGTCTGGCAGAATGGCTGGTTGTTCGCCGAGGCCGGACCCTCTCACCGTGCTGTGGCGCCATGTTCTTTGGGCTTTCCCACCCGTGCCCCACTCGGGTGACGAGCGCCCGCACCTTGGTAAACGAGAGCTTGAGGAGTACCAGTACCCGTGGCCGTCAAGATCAAGCTGCAGCGGCTTGGCAAGATCCGTCAGCCGTACTACCGGATCATCGTTTCGGACGCTCGCACCCGCCGCAACGGCAAGGCCATCGAGACGATCGGCAAGTACCACCCCAAGGAAGAGCCGTCGTTCATCGACGTCGACTCCGACCGGGCGCAGTACTGGCTGGGCGTCGGCGCGCAGCCGACCGAGTCCGTCCAGCGCCTGCTGGAGATCACCGGTGACTGGCAGAAGTTCAAGGGCCTGCCGGGCGCCGAGGGCACCCTGAAGGTCAAGGAGCCGAAGACGCCGAAGGCGGAGCTGTTCGCCGCCGCGCTGGCCGCCGCTTCGTCGGAGCCGATGGCCGAGGCCACCACCCCGAAGAAGAAGTCCGCGAAGAAGGCTGACGCGGAACCTGCCGCCGAGGCGCCCAAGGACGAGGCGTGAGTTTGTTGGCTGACGCCCTCGAACACCTCGTTCGTGGCATCGTCGACCACCCGGACGACGTCCGGGTGACCTTGGTCACCACTCGTCGCGGTCGCACCCTGGAGGTGCACGTCCACCCGGACGACCTCGGCAAGGTGATCGGGCGCGGCGGTCGCACCGCCACCGCCCTGCGCACCGTCATGGCCGGCATCGGCGGCCGTGGCGTTCGCGTCGACGTGGTCGACACCGACCGCTAGCCACAACACGAACACAGAAGTAGGGCATGGACGTCGTCGTCGGCCGCGTGGCCAAGGCGCACGGGATCACCGGTGAACTCGCCGTTGACGTGCGCACCGATTCACCCGAGACGCGGTTCGCGCTCGGTTCGGCACTGGTCGCGAAGCTGCGCGATGGAACGACGCGCACCCTCACCGTCGCAGCCGCCCGGAACCACTCCGGGCGGCTGCTGGTGCGTTTCGAGCAGGTGCTGACCAGGGACGTCGCGGAGTCGTTGCGCGGCACGCTGCTGCTGGGCAGCACGGACGACCTGCCGCCGACCGACGACCCGGACGAGTTCTACGACCACGAGCTGGAAGGCCTGGTCGTCGAGCTGCTGGACGGGTCGAAGGTCGGCACCGTCAAGGAGATCGCCCACACGGCGGGCGCCGAACTGCTCGTCGTCAACCGCGAGGGCGGTGGCGAGCTGCTGGTGCCGTTCGTGCGGCAGATCGTGCCGACCGTGGACGTGCGGGCGGGCCGGGTCGTCATCGACCCGCCGGAAGGCCTGCTCGATGCGGATTGACGTTCTGACGATCTTCCCCGAGTACCTCGACCCGATCAGGGCCGCGCTGCTCGGCAAGGCGATCGACAAGGGCTTGATCAGCGTCGACGTGCACGACCTCCGCGACTGGACGCACGACGTGCACAAGGCCGTGGACAACAGCCCGTACGGCGGCGGTCCCGGCATGGTGATGCGGCCGCAGGTCTGGGGCGACGCGCTCGACCAGGTGTGCGCCGGTGACCCGGCGCCGCGGCTGGTCGTGCCGACCCCGGCGGGGCGGCCGTTCACCCAGGCGCTGGCGCACGAGTACGCGGCCGAGCCGCGCCTGGTGTTCGCCTGCGGGCGCTACGAGGGCATCGACCAGCGCGTGATCGACGACGCGTCCACCCGCATGCGCGTGGACGAGGTCTCCATCGGCGACTACGTGCTCGTCGGCGGCGAGGTGGCGGTGCTGGTGGTGGTCGAGGCCGTCGTCCGCCTGCTGCCCGGTGTGCTCGGCAACCCGCGCTCGGCGGCGGAGGACTCGTTCTCCGACGGCCTGCTCGAAGGGCCCAGTTACACCCGTCCCGAGGTGTGGCGCGACCTGTCGGTGCCGGACGTGCTGCTGTCGGGCAACCACAGGCTCATCGACCGCTGGCGCCGTGACCAATCGCTCGAACGGACCCTGCACAGGCGTCCTGAGCTGCTCGAAGCCCTTCCCGAGGAAGCCTTCGACAAGCACGACAGGGCCCTGCTCGACCGACTCCGGTCGGTGGAGGAGTAGGGTCGATTTCATTCCGGAGGTGCCCATCTGGCACACTGGACAGGTTGCTGCAGCCGGTTATTCGTTCCGGCGCGCGCCGCAAGCCCGCCCCCAAGGTGTCGCACTCTGAAGCTGCATTGCGCTCTGGGGGAGTACGCGAGACATATTGAGGACGAGGACGGACCACCGATGAACACCCTGGACGCTCTTGACGCCCAGTCGCTGCGCTCCGACATCCCCAGCTTCCGGCCGGGCGACACGCTGAAGGTTCACGTCCGGGTCATCGAGGGCACGCGCGAGCGGGTCCAGGTGTTCCAGGGCATCGTGATCCGTCGCCAGGGCGGCGGCATCCGCGAGACCTTCACCGTGCGCAAGGTCTCCTTCGGTGTCGGCGTCGAGCGCACCTTCCCGGTGCACTCCCCGAACATCTCGGAGATCGAGGTCGCGACCCGTGGCGCCGTGCGTCGCGCGAAGCTGTACTACCTCCGGGATCTGCGCGGCAAGGCCGCCAAGATCAAGGAGAAGCGCACCGCCAAGCCGGGCGCCTGACAGCGCTCGCACCCCTACGCGTAGCCTGCCTACGTGGCAGACCCCGTGCGTTCGTCCGCTGACGGCAACGATTCAGATCCCCAGGGTGAAGATCGTGTCAGCGACCAGGCCGTAACCCCCGAGGCCGAGTTCGAGTCCACTCCGGACTCGGCCGGGGGTGGCAGGTCGAAGGCGAAGAAGAAGACCCCGCTGTGGCGTGAACTGCTGATCCTGGCGGGAACCGCGCTGGTGCTCACCTTCGTGATCCAGACGTTCCTGGCGCGGGTCTACGTGATCCCGTCGGCGTCGATGGAGCAAACGCTGCACGGGTGCCCCGGCTGCGTGAACGACAAGGTGCTGGTCGACAAGATCACCTACGACTTCGCCGACATCTCCCCCGGTGAAGTGGTCGTGTTCCGCGGTCCCGATTCGTGGGGCCAGAACGACATCCAGTCCAACCGTTCGGACAACCCGGTCGTCGCCGCGCTCCAGAGCGCCGCGTCCGTGGTGGGCCTCGCGCCGCCGGACGAGCGCGACTTCGTCAAGCGCGTCATCGCCACGGGCGGCCAGACCGTCCAGTGCTGCGACGACAAGCACCGGCTCATCGTCGACGGCAAGCCGCTGGACGAGCCGTACATCTACTGGCAGCCGGGCACCGGTCCCGAGGACCACGAGCCCTTCGAGCCGGTCAAGGTCCCCGAAGGCCACCTCTGGGTGATGGGTGACAACCGCACGAACTCCACCGACTCCCGCAAGCAGGGCGGCGGCGGTGTCGCGGGCACCGTTCCCGAGGCGAACGTCATCGGCAAGGCGCGCGTGATCGTCATCCCGCCGTCCCGCTGGGGCGGCATCAGCGACCACAACCCCCAGGCCATCGCCATCGGCGCCCCGGAGTGGCAGCGCGGTGTGCCCATCGGAGTCGGTATCGCGTCGGCCTGGCCGGTTCTGTTCCTCGGTCGACGACTTCGGAAACACCTGTTCGTGGGTCGCTGACCGGGTCCTCACACGGGGTCTGGGTACTCTGAGCGGGTGGTAGACGTCGTGCCTTCCCGAGGCCCATCCGATGAAGACCCCTATCGCTCCAGCGATGAGGAGGCCGTCGAGGCCTGGCGGGAGCGCGCGCGGAAGGCCCAGAAGGGCAAGCGCAAGGGCTCCTTCTGGAAGGAACTGCCGATCCTGGTGGTCGTGGCCTTCGGGCTCGCCTTCCTGATCCAGACGTTCCTGGCGCGGGTCTACATGATCCCGTCGGAGTCGATGGAGCAGACGTTGCACGGCTGCAACGGCTGCTACGGCGACCGCGTGCTGGTCGACAAGATCACCTACGACTTCAGCGAGCCCGCCCCCGGCGACGTGATCGTCTTCCACGGGCCGCAGAGCTGGCAGAACGACTTCGTCACGGCGGAGCCGACGAACGCGTTCCAGAAGGGCCTGCAAGGTCTCGGCGCGCTCGTCGGCCTGCCGTCGGCCAGCCAGGAGGACTTCGTCAAACGCGTCATCGCCGTCGGTGGCCAGACGGTGAAGTGCTGCGACGACAAGAACCGCGTCACCGTCGACGGCAAGCCGCTCGACGAGTCGTACCTGTACTGGGAGCCGGGCCGGAGCACCGTCCAGGAGTCGTTCGCGGACCTGACGATCCCCAAGGGCTTCCTGTTCGTGCTCGGCGACAACCGCAACGACTCGTGCGACTCGCGCTGCCAGGGCGACGGTCGGGAGGGCGGGCTCGTGCCGATCGACAACGTGGTGGGCAAGGCCCGCATGATCGTGCTTCCCCCGGCTCGCTGGCAGGGCGTCTCGGACCACAACCCGCAGGGCCAGACCGTCGCGATGGGCGCCCCGGCGTGGCAGGCCGCGGTGCCCGCGGGCATCGGCGTCGCCGCCGCGTGGCCCGTGCTGCTGCTGGGCAAGCGGGCGCGGGCCAGGTTCCGCCGCAAGACCCTGGGATAGGGTCGTCGGGTGATCCGCAACCCACCCCGCGTGGTCGTCCGGCGCGACGCCGGGATCTGGGCCCTGCAGGCCGCGCTCGACCGCCGTGGACTCGGCCCCGTCGCCGGGGTCGACGAAGCGGGCCGCGGCGCGTGCGCGGGCCCCCTGGTGGTCGCGTCGTGCGTGCTCAAGCCCAAGGACGCCGCGCGTTTCGAGGGCCTCACGGACTCGAAGCTGCTCACCGCCGCCGCGCGCGACCGCATGTACGACGTGGTGCTGGCCCGTGCGCTGGACTACGCGGTCATCGTCGTCCCGGCCGCCGAGGTCGACGCGATCGGCGTGCACGTGGCCAACATCGAGGGCATGCGCCGGGCGGTGGCGCGGTTGGGCGACCACCCCGGCTACGTGCTGACGGACGGGTTCCGCGTGCCGGGCCTGACCGCGCCGAGCATGCCGGTGCTCAAGGGCGACCGGGTGGCGGCGTGCGTGGCCGCCGCGTCGGTGCTGGCGAAGGTGACCAGGGACCGGATCATGTCCGGTCTGCACGAGGAGCTGCCGGTCTACGGTTTCGACGTCCACAAGGGCTACTGCACCGCCGTGCACACCTCCGCGCTGGAGGAGCACGGCCCGAGCGCGGAGCACCGGTGGTCGTATGCGAACGTGGCATCAGCCGCGATCCGGCACGGACTTGAGCCGCCACACCGTGTGGCGCGCAGTGTGGCCGCGATCGGCGTGGTCCAGAATGGGGCACCCCCGGTTGCGGGGGCGGCAGGGCTCGCGACGAGGAGGGGCGCGGATTCGATGATTACCCGCGCGGAGGCGTAATGAGTGCAGAGGATCTCGAAAAGTACGAGACCGAGATGGAGCTGTCGCTGTACAAGGAGTACCGCGACATCGTCAGCCAGTTCTCGTTCGTCGTGGAGACCGAACGGCGGTTCTACCTGGCCAATTCGGTCGACGTGCAGGTTCGCAACGCGGACGGCGAGGTCTACTTCGAGGTGCGCATGTCCGATGCCTGGGTGTGGGACATGTACCGCCCCGCCAGGTTCGTGAAGAACGTCCGCGTCATCACGTTCAAGGACGTCAACGTCGAGGAGTTGGACAAGCCCGACCTGCGGCTTCCCGAGGGCGGGCCGTTCGACACCTGATCCACCGGCCGCACGCCGACCTCGGTCCTCAGGGGATCCCTCCGCTGCTGGAGGGGTCCCCTGAAGGCTGTCCCGAGCCTGGTCGCCGCACTACCACACCCCACCGACAATTCCCCCTGCTCAGGCAGCTCAAGATCGCGACCTGTCCACAGCCCCGGCACCTGTCCACAGCCCCGGAGTTCCCCCTGGCCGCCCCCCGCCCCCCTGGGCAGAGTCGAACCAGACGACCGAGGGGGAACGACAGGTGGTGGACGTGGCGGTGGCAGCACGACGAGCCCTGGGCAAGCAGGGCGAGGACGTGGCGTGCGAGTACCTGGAGCGGCAGGGCCTGGTGGTCCTGAGCCGCAACTGGGCGTGCCGGGACGGCGAGCTGGACGTGGTCGCGACCGACGGCGACCAGTTGATCGTGGTGGAGGTCAAGAGCAGATCGGGTGTGGCGTTCGGCAGCCCGCTGGAGGCCGTGACCCCGGAGAAGCTGGCCCGCGTCCGCAAGGCGACCCAGCGCTGGCTGATGGCGTACCGCGTCGGCTGGGTGTCCGTCCGGTACGACGCGATCTCCGTGCTGTGGCCACCGGACGGTGACGTTCGGCTGCACCACCTGAGGGGCTTGTGATGGGCCTCGCGAGGGCCTGGTCCGTGGCGCTCTTCGGGGTGGACGGCGTCGTGGTCGAGATCGAGGCCGACGTGGGCGCGGGCACCGTGAAGACCCAGTTGCTGGGCCTGCCGGACGCGGCCCTGCACGAGTCGAAGGACCGCGTCCGGGCGGCCATCCGCAACAGCGACCACACCTGGCCGAGCCAGCGCGTGACGCTGGGCCTGTCCCCGGCCGCGCTCCCGAAGGGCGGTGCGGGCTACGACCTGGCGCTGGCCTCCGTCGTGCTGGCCGCCGCGGACTCGGTGCCCGCCGACCGCCTGGCGAGCACCGTCCTGCTGGGCGAGCTGGCGCTGGACGGCAGGCTGCGCGGTGTTCGCGGCGTGCTGCCCTCCCTGCTGGCCGCCCAGCGAGCGGGGCTGAGCCGGGCCGTGGTCCCCGTGGAGTCCCTGTCCGAGGCGTCACTGGTCGAAGGCTTGAGCATCCACGGCGCCGCCTCCCTGGCCGAGGTGGTGGCGTGGCTCAGGGGCGACGACACCGCGCTCCGGCCAGCCCCACCACCGGACTCGCCGACGCCGCCCAGCGCGGCCGACCTGGCCGACGTCCTGGGCCAACCCGAGGCCCGCTGGGCGTTGGAGGTGGCCGCGGCGGGCGCGCACCACCTGCTGCTCAGCGGCCCGCCCGGCACCGGCAAGACCATGCTGGCCCAGCGCCTCAGCGGCCTGCTGCCGTCCCTGACCACCCCGGAGGCCCTGGAGGTCACCGCCATCCACTCGGTGGCGGGTCTGCTGTCGACGGACGCACCGCTGGTGGTCGCACCGCCGTTCATCGCCCTGCACCACTCCGCCTCCGTCGCGGCCCTGGTCGGCGGCGGCTCCGGCCTGGCCAAGCCGGGTTCCGCCAGCAAGGCCCACCGCGGCGTCCTGTTCCTGGACGAGGCCTGCGAGTTCAGCAGGACCGGCCTGGACGCCCTCCGCACGGCCCTGGAGGAGGGCGAGGTCCGCCTGGCCAGGCAGGCGGGCACCGTCCGCTACCCCGCCCGCTTCCAGTTGGTGCTGGCCACCAACACCTGCCCCTGCGCCCCGCCGAAGGAGGTCGACTGCACCTGCACCCCGAAGGACCGCCGCAGGTACCTGGCGAAACTCTCCGGCCCACTACTCGATCGGGTGGACCTCCGCGTGAAGATGCGCCCCCTGACAGCCATGAACGGCGCCGAGATCACCACTCCCGAACCCACGGCGGTGGTCCGCGAACGCGTCCTCAGGGCCCGCCGCAGAGCAGCACAACGCTGGTCGTCCCACGGCGAGCCGTGGCGAACCAACGCGGAAGTCCCGGGCCCGTCCCTGCGCAGGGAATTCGCCCTACCGCGAAACACAACAGCCCTCTTGGACCGAGCCCTCTCCACGGGCGCCTTGACGGGCCGAGGAGCGGACCGCTGCATCAGAGTCGCCTGGACCCTCGCGGACCTGGCAGAAGCCCCAACCCCAGACGCCTCCCACGTGGCAGCGGCCCTGGAATTCCGCGAACGCCGCTCGCTCTACTAACCCACCCCACCCCGCCGAACGTCCACCCCCCCCAAC